>PBVL01000053.1 GCA_002728675.1 Gammaproteobacteria bacterium | reverse complement strand
GCCCGTCAGCAGCGCGGCGTTTTCAGGTTCGGATGCCACGATTCTGATGTCTGGACGAGCACGTTTCAGGACGTCCCCGACTCCGCTAATCGTGCCGCCGGTTCCCCAGCCGCTCACGAAGTAGTCGAGGCGCTGGCCGACGAAGTCGAGCAGGATCTCGGGGGCTGTGGTGTTTCTGTGGTATTCCGGGTTTGCCTGGTTTTCGAACTGGCGGGCGAGGAACCAGCCGTGTTGCTCGGCGAGTTCCGCCGCGCGCTTCACCATCCCCGAACCGCGCTCAGCCGCCGGCGTCAGGATGACCTTGGCTCCGAGCGCCTTCATGATCTTGCGACGTTCCACGGAAAACGTCTCGACCATGGTGGCAACGAAAGGATAACCCTTCGCCGCACACACCATGGCAAGTGCGATGCCTGTATTGCCCGATGTCGCTTCGATGACAGTCTGGCCGGGCTGCAGCGCCCCGCTCCGCTCTGCATCCTCGATGATGGCGATGGCCAGGCGATCCTTGACCGACGCCAGTGGATTGAAGGCTTCACACTTCACGAACAGGTTGACGTGCTCGGGTGCGATCCGCTGGGTACGAACGATCGGAGTCTGGCCAATCGTCTTCAGAATGTTGTCGTAGATCATTTCGGGTCCTTCGCTGTGCCGAATGTGCGGGCGGGAGAGTAAGAGCGGCGCCCGCCAAACTCAACCGGGGCAGAGCGGCTGTCGGAAATCCGGGGGCCGCGCTGTCACTCCGGCTCGGGTATTCTTGGCCCGCAACGTCGGGACCACCCGACTTTCGAACAAAGAGAATCACCAATCTACGGAGATGCCCGTGAGCGAAATTGATCTGATGGCAGAGCTTGCCAAGGTCGACACCCCGACGATTACCAATGTCGTGGCGACCTATCCGAACGCGAAAACCTGCCTGGGGTTGTACAACCCATGGACGGAGAACTGGTACACCGATACGAGTATCAAGTGCATGTACCCGGAACTCGGGGCACGCGTCGGCTACGCCGCGACCTGCGTGTTCAGCCTGCCTGATCCCAACTTCCAGGGCCGGCTGTCCTTCATGGACGTGCTCGATGCCCTCGACGCGCTACCCAAGCCGACGATTCTCGTGCTGGAGCAGAAGTTTCCGAAGGAGATTGCCGGCAAGGTGGGGCTGGCTGGTGAGATCATGACGACGATGATGCAGGCGGTCGGCTGCGTCGGCTGTATCTCGAACGGACCCTCCCGCGACATCGACGCGATCCGCAAGATGGGCTTCCAGTATCACCTGACAGGCATCTCACCGGGTCACGGCGAGTTCGCCGTACAGTCGGTCAACGCACCCGTCAGCGTCGGCGGCATGGACGTGGCTGCCGGTGAAATTGTCCATATGGACGAGAACGGCGCGTGCAAGTTCCCGGCAGACAAACTGCAGGCCGTCTACGACAACGTGCAGGAGCTGCTTGCAGGGGAAGACACGACGCTCTCCGCGCTGCGCGGCGCGAAGAACGCCCGCCAGGTCCGCAAGGCGATGCGCGGCGAACCGTATGGCGACGAGGACGAGTAGGCCCTTACGTGCGGGCCTTCACACACTCAGCCTGTGTGACTTGATCAGAGCCGCCCGTGCTTCATCGAACATGGCGGGTGATGCGGGCCACGGCGGCGGCGCCGTGGCTGCGCTCTGATTGGGCAGGTAGCCCTCACAGCGGATCCGGCCCGCGGGCCCAAGGCTCGCGTAGCCCGCCGCGTCGAGGCGTTTGTCGGCTCTTGTCCGCCAGCCTCTTGCCGACGGCAGAACGAAATCGCCGCTCGGCAGCCATGCGCCGTTGGCGCTTTTCACGACGTAGCCGGTAAATCCCGGTGTATGACCGGGGAGCGGTATTGCCTTCACGCCGACGATCCAGCGGCCCCGGTCGGGAGGTGCCTGAAGTTGAACCGGGCGACGTTGGAGCGGAGATAGGCCACGTCCGCTTGCGGCAGCCAGTTGCGTGTGCGGTAGCGCTGGACGAGCAGGTCTGCGGCCGGCGATACCTCCGGCGCGTGTGTGAAGACATGGTGCTGGATGCCTCCAAGCGCCTCGAAGAAATCAGCCTGCGCGTCTTAGAAGCACTTGTGATCCGGTCCGTGGAACAGAACATTCGACTGGTTCCGGACGCGGAGCCAGCAGTAGCGCGTCCGCCCGCTCTTCGGGTCGGTCGTGACGAAGCCGATCAGATCGTCGGCGACCTTCACGCGATCGATGGGCCACCCGCGGCGCCAATGTGCCATCGGGTGTCTCCTCAGGGGCGGCGTTCGAAACTCGGAATACCGTCGGGAATATGGTGAAACGGCTGCAGGTCGACAGTGAAGATGGCGGCCTGCGGCGTGAACACCGACGGATTGTCGAGCGTTCCCACCTTCACGACGATCGAGCCCGGGCGAAACGGCGAGCGCGTCCCGATCGCCGTGCCGCAGTTGCCACAGAACAATCGTGTCACGGGTTGCTCCAGATCCGATCGGGCAAACGTTTGGGGTTCGCCCTTGGTGAATCTGAATCCATCTTCGGGGAACACCATGATCAGGTTGGGATGTCCACCCGTGATGTACTGACATTCCCTGCAGTGGCACTGACCCTGAAATGCGGGCTCGGCGTCCGCCGCGTACCTGATGTCACCGCAATAGCAACCGCCTTCCATCCCCATCTCGTGTCCCCGCTCACGTTCCGATGGTTTAGGGTTCCATGTTCGTGAAGGCGGCGCCAGTCTTGTCATCAACCGTGGATGCCGCTCGAATGTGACCCGGGCAGGCGCCTGCCAAACCGCACCATCACCGCCGACAGAGCTGTACCCCCACCCCTCATGCGCTTGCTCACTCGAATGCTGACGTCCTTCCTCGCGATTGCGGCGCTCGTCTACGCGGGGCTTCTGGGCCTGCTCTGGGTCGCGCAGGATTCGCTGCTGTTCATTGGTCGGGGCGTTCCGCCGATCAGCAATGCCTCGAAGCGCACGAGGTCGCGATCGATCGCCCGGATGCAAGGCTGCAGGCGTGGTTTGTCGATCGCCCGGACGCGCGCTGGACGCTCGTCTACTTCGGCGGCAACGGTGAAGAGGCGTCGCGCGGGCTGCCGCGGCTCCTCGAACTTGGGCGTCACAGCTTCCTCGTGGCGAACCCGCGAGGCTACGGGGCGAGCACCGGGCAACCCGCGGAAACCGCGCTTGTCGCCGATGCGCTCGCTGTGTTGGACTGGCTGTGGGCGCAGGGCCGGGCGCGCCCGGAGCGCACGATCGTCATGGGGCGCTCGCTCGGTTCGGCAATCGCCGTGCAGGCTGCCGCCAGCCGTGAGGTGGCGGGAGTCGTGTTGCTGAATCCGATGGACTCGATCGCTGCAGTTGCCGCGACGCACTATCCGTACTTTCCGGTTCGAACGTTGATCCGGCATCCGTTCGATTCGGCCGCCCTCGCGGGCCGGGTGACCGCGCCGACGCTGGTCTTCAAGGCGGAGCGTGACGCGATCGTGCCGCATCAACACACGGACGCGCTGATGGCCGTCTGGCCCACACCCGCGCGCGTCATCACGCTGTATGGGACGACGCACAATGCAATGCTGACGCCCGTGTTCTACGCGAGTGTAAACGAGTGGCTGAACCCGCTAGTTCCGGACGGGAGTTGACAGGGCGCTTCGCGAAAAATTAAGGTTTTTGCCCTGAGTGGGCTTCACGCCGAACCTCAATGACCATCCCCAGCGTGGTCAACCCTGCAAAGGAACGAGGCAAAGGGGACACTCTCCTCGAAGCGTCATCGTAACCTGCCCGGGCAGGTTCGCTGGGGGGACACGTGTTCGGGTGCAGGACCGGTGGCGACACGGCGAGGAGCATGGCATGACAGCCAGGCGCACTCTCAAGCGGCTCATTCGAGCCAGAATGTCCAAGACAGGTGAAGCCTATACGACTGCGCGTCGTCACCTCCTGCGTTCTGCCGGAGATTCACTCATGAACAACGCAACGAACCTTTTGCAGCAGGCGGCGGCTGCCGCGGAGCGCGGCGACCTCACGATGCTTGCCACGCTGCTTGCGGACTCGCCCGAGGTACTGACGGGGCGTGACGGCGACGGCGAAACGCTCCTGGGGCTTGCTTGCCGGGCAGCCACCGGAGGGGTCGCGATTCCGCCCGTGGCGGGGCCCCCCGCGCTGCACGCGGCGGTCGACGCGATCATCGCGGCGGGAGCTGACCCCGATGCGGGTAACCAGGAAGGCTGGACGCCGCTGCACAGTGCGGCGATGGCCGGCCACGTGGAGCTCACGCGCCGGCTCCTGGCGGCCGGAGCAGCGCTGGATTCCGGGCTCTATGGGAGTCGCGGCGGCACGCCGCTTGCGCTCGCATTGTTCTACGCCAAGCAGGACGCGGCCGAACTGATTGCGCAGCCGGCAACGCCCAACAACCTGCGCCACGCCGCCGCGCTGGGTCGCGATCTCAGCCCGTTTGTGTCCGGCACGGGCGAACTGACGGCGCAGGCTTCGGAGTCGCTCGACTGGGCTGCTCCAAACTGGTTTCCAGAGTGGCAACGCAGTCTCAGCGAACAGGAGGTGCTGGACGAGGCGCTGACCTGGGCTGCCCGAAACGGGCAATGTGGTTCGATGGTGACCCTCGTCGAACTGGGTGCGGACGTGAACGCCAATCCATTCCGAGGGACAGCCTTGCTGTGGGCCATCTACTCGGACGATGTACAGGCTGCCACGTGGTTGCTTGATGCCGGAGCGGACCCCGATCTGCGCCACGACTTTGGCGGCGCGGGTCACGGCGTCAGCGCGGTCGCGATGCACCTCGCTGCCCAACATGGCGGCATGGGATGCCTGAGGTTGCTGGTCGAGCGGGGCGCGGACCGCACGATTGTCGACGGGTCCCACGGTGGGACGCCACAGGGCTGGGCCGAATTTGGTGGTGCCGGGGAGGCTGCTGCCTATCTTCGCGGTCTGGACTGACACGGCGCGGGCGGTGGCGTGCCGCCGCCCGCAGTGCCTGTGGTTCAGATGAGCACGTAGCGCAGCTTGCGTCCGCCGGTTACCGTTGACTCGAGCGCGATCCACTCATCCGCGTTCGAATACCAGAGGTCGATGTCGAGGTCTTTGGCGCGAATCCGGAACCGACGTGCATCGACAGCATCGCCGCGAAGTTCCACTGTTTCGCGGCCGACGAAGCGCGTGTCGACCTCGATGAGTTCGCCGGTCTGCACGTTGAGCAACGCATCCTGCGCCAGCATGTCCGGGTTCCAGTAGGCGAAGGACATGACGCAGGGCGGCAAAGCAGAAACACGCGCGTCTTCGCCAACCTGCGCGCGCACGGCGAGCGACTCGTCCCTCCGGTCTGCTTCGAGGGCGAAGCGCTTGCGGTTCTGGACGGTCTCCGAGCGAACGGACTCGAGGCAGTTGCCGCGCCACGACTCGCTGGTCTCATGCTCGTACCGGAATGCGGTGATGAACATGAGTTTGAATTCGAAATCGGCGCTGATGGCCACGTCGCTCCCGTCGGGTGTTTCGCGCACGTCGAAGCGATGCTGGCCGAGTTCGCGATTGTCGAGAAACACCTTGAAGCGCCAGGTCTGCGTGTCGTCACTGATTGGCGTGGCCGCGGCGCACGCTGTCGAGAGCGCGAGCAGCGCGGCGCTGATGAGTCGGAACATCGGGGTACCGATAAANGTCGTGATGAACGGGTTACGGCGAAAACCGGGCGCTGGATGAGTCAGGCGCGGTCTGCAGTCGGGTCGACCCGCACCTGCGGTTCTTCGTCAACCAGGAAATCCTCGACGCGGGTGCGCGCTCAGGGTCGATTTCGAAATAGGCGCCCGCCTGGCCCGAGCGGGCGCGTTCGGTCACGCACCGTTTGCGTTTGAGCGTCGTCAACGCCCGCGACGCGGTCTCACGCTGCACGCCCACGCGCTCGGCGATCTGCTCGACCGTGAGTGGCACCTCGGTGACGAGGACGCCGTCTTCACGCACCGAGACGGACAGCAGCGCGAAGACCACCTTGGCGCCGGAGTTCGCGAGCGCAAGNGCCTTCGCGCGAAGCGTGAGGTCCCGAATCCGTCCGACCAGATCCTGGATCAGTCCGAAGGCGGCGTCGGGGCTCTGTGCGAAGGTCTGCAACACCGCGTCGCGGGAAATCTCCAGGAACTCGCTGGGCTCGGCGGTNTGNATGGTCGCGCTGCGCGGACTGTCGTCGAGGAGTGCGTATTCGCCGAAGTAGTCGCCTGCCACCATGTCGCGGAGCCACAGGCGTTTGCCGTCGGCGTTCGCCGTGTAGACGCTGACCCGGCCAGTCAGGATGACGAACATCGATGAGCCTTCGTCACCTTCCTGGACCACGATGAAGTTCTTGTCGTAGCGCCGACGCCGGCCGTGGCTCTCCAGTATCGCCGCGTCTTCTTCCGTGAGGCTCTGGAAAATCGATACGTTGTGAAGCGCGGACAATGGACTCCTCTGTTCCGCGTGACCTCTTCAGCGTGACCCGCTTAGGTCTCGGGCGCCCTGACTACAACACGGAGTTTGAAGGTGCGCACGCCGTATTCGAAGCCGACCTGGCGCAGCACGCTTGTGACCCGATACAGGCCGGGCTTCAAGGCGCGGAATATGAACTCGCGCTGTTGGTTCGCCGGTACCCGCGCGGCACTGTTCCTTCGGTTGATGACACGGGAATGCTCCAACGTCAGNCCTTCTTTGTCTATGGCCGGGTGTGTCCACACCAACCCCGATTCGGNGCGCTCGCTCAGATGCACCGTCACCGCTTGACCACGCTCGACCTCGACCCGTGTCGAGGTTCCCCCAGGGGGGGGCAGTCAAATCGTCCATCCGGGTCACACCAAACACGCTCATTTCGAGTGTGCGGCCTCTGCCGATATCCACTCAGTGACAAATGTCACACGTGTGGCGTGATTTTCGGGGTTGGTGCGGCGNGAGCTTTGTCGCGCGCGCCTGCCCACATAAGTCACTGATACGGAGCCCCTTTTTCAGTGAGATACGCATGCCCGGAATAACAAAACGAGCCGGGGTGGACACTCACTTGATTCAGGGGTTGACAGCAATGACACAGAAGCANGAACGCACGCAGTATCCGGACATGGACGCAGCCGAGCTCGCGATTGCCATCGCAGGTGGCTGCCCTGCAGCGGAATCCGAGTTGGTCCGACGTTACCGGCGGCAACTGATTGGTCGGCTCACGCCGGAAACCAAGGATTGGGCGAGGGCCGAGGATCTCGCGCACGAGGCCCTCCTGATCGTATTGCTGAGACTGCGCGGAGACGGCATCCGCGAGCCGNCNAAACTGAGCGGCTACGTGCATCGGACCGGCTATCTCGTGTTCCTGAGCTGGTTGCGCAAGAAGTCGAACCAATTCGAATACCGGGAGTCGTTCGACGACCAGGTTGGCGACAGCACGGNGCTCGAGGATGCCATCGTGGCGGAGCAGGACGGCATGCGCCTGCGTTCCGTGATCGCCTCGCTACCGGTCGAACGTGACCGTGACATTCTGAACTGGTTTCTGGCGGACCAGCCGAAGGAAGTCGCCTGTGAGGCATTTGGTCTCTCGTCGGCACACTACGACCGGGTTATCAGTCGCGCACGCTNGCGGGTTGTGGCAACGGGATTCGCCGAGGCCGCATGAACGTATCTCGCCGGGCGGGGCTCCAGGCNCCGCCCGGTCCTGCTGGTCGCGTTAGACTGCATCTGTCCCCGGCAAAGACCCCGGTGCCGCGATGCCCAGGAAATCGAAGTCGCTCGTCTACTCCACTGANGTCGGCCGACGCTGTCCCGGTTGCCAGCGGGCCATCGCCGACTGCGTCTGCAAGTCCAAACNCGCCGCCGCGGGTGACGGCATCGTCCGGATTCAGCGGGAGACGAAGGGGCGGAAGGGGAAAGGGGTGACGACTGTCTCTGGTGTGCCAGCCCATGAAGTGCAGGATCTCGGCAAGCGCCTGCGCAAACAGTTGGGGACGGGTGGCAGCGTCAAGGACGGGGTCATCGAAGTCCAGGGCGAGCACGTCGATACCCTGGTGACTGCTCTGACGAAGCTGGGCTACGAGACGCGTCCCCGGCCGAAGTAACTCCGATACGCCGCGAAGCAGGGGGNAGAAACGACAACGGCGTGCCAGGGCACGCCTTCAGACTCACTGGCGAGAGGCGCGTTCTCGGCTGCGTGAGCAACGCTCCCGATGCTCAGCTCCGGCTCGGGAGTTCCACCANCGCGGTGCCGAGGGCCGTGCCCAGTCCGGCCTGATTCTGGTTCGTGATCTGTACTTCAACGAGATGTGCGTCACCCTGGACCGACTTTCCGGTCACCTCTCCGACCACCGTGTTCGTGTCGCCCACGATGTTGGGGTGGCGCACCTGTGCGTTCAGTCTCCTGAGCGTGCCGTCATCGCCCATCCAGTCGTAAACGACCTGTGCCAGCCAACAGACGCGCTGCGGTCCGAAATCGAATTGACCGGGCATGTTGCGCCGCTTCATGGCGTGTTCTTCATCGAACCGGCCGCCGCCGCCCAGGTCGCCTGAGCCTTCAGCGTCGAGCGCGGCGCGGGGCGAGCGCCCGGTGCCGAGCACGCCGTGCGTGAAGAGAAAGAGTTCGGTGACTGAATAAGTTCCTTTGGGGAGGGCGGGCATCGTGTCGCCGACGTTGACGTCCTCGAAGTAGCGTGTCGCCGCGCCGCGCCGTTCCCGTTCCCACACAAGGGGGTCGGTCGGCACGATCGTCGATCCGCCCGCAGTCGCGTCGCCGCCCTTGGCGTCGCGGTCGTACTCGAGCGTGTGTCCCATGTTTTCGTAGCGCGCCATGGTCGTCCGGACATTCGCGACGACCTCCTTGCGCTGGTTCGTATAGGTGACGAGCCCCGTGTTGAACTGGATGGGGCCGATGCGCCCGCTGGTCTTGCGCATCGTCTCGCCGACCACTTCCGTCGCGGTGATGGTGTCGTCGACCCAGATGGGACGGACGAATTCGATATCCGCGCCCGCGTAGTTCACGGGAAGGTATTGCGTCGAGACCCGCTTGCGGTCGATGTTTCCTGTTTCCCCTGCAACGACACCCAGGCTCACGCTGTAGATGAAGGTCGGAGGCGCCGTCATCATCCCGAAACGGCTTTCCGCCGCGTGGGACTCGCTGCGCCAGAGGGGGTTGTAGTCGCCGACGCCGTCTCCGAACCGACGGATGTTGTCGAGGCTTGCCTGTTTGCTTGGGCGATGGGCGAGCGTGTCACCGATCGTTTTCTTGTACTCCTCGGCGAAGTCGTCGATGGTCTTGATCAGTGCGTCGCTCATGGCCAATCCTCTCCGTGCGCTGGGTGCTGGTTTCGGTCGAGCATACCTTAGACGGGGGACCCCTCAGTCGCCGGAAATCGTAATGCGCTGGTTGGTGATGTAGCGCCCGTCCTCCGAGCAGAGATGGGCAACCGTCGCAGCGATGTCTTCCGGCGCGCACACGAAGCCGAACGGGCTGCGTGAATCCACGGCGCGGATGTCGCTGCCGCCGCCGGTGGCCTCGACGATCCTGCGCCCCATGTCCGTGTCGACCAGTCCGGGTGCGATCATGTTCACGCGCATGCCGTTGGGCTTTTCTTCGCGCGCAAGCGTATGGGCCATCGCTTCGAGCGCCGCTTTGCTGACGGAGTAGACACCAAACCCCGGGTTCAGCGCCTGCGCGGCGATGGAAGAGATCATGACAACATCGCTTCGCGGCGCTTCACGCATATGCGGCACGAGGCCCCGGCAAAGCCAGATCGGGCCCCACACGTTGACGTCCAGCAGCGTGTTCCACTGCTCGTTGGTGGCATCTGCGATGTGTGGCCGGTTGATCGCGGCCGAGCCGAGACCCGCATTGTTGACGAGCACGTCGATGGTTCCGAAATCGGCAATTGCCGCTTCGCACATGGCCATGACGTCCGCCTCGTTGCCGACGTCCGCCCGATAGGTCCGGGCAGTCGCACCTGCGGCACGCGCCGCTTCCGCTGCTGCTTCTGCCGCATCGGCGTTGCTGGTGTAGTTGATCGCGACGTCGGCCCCTTCAGCCGCGAAACGATCCACGATCGCGCGGCCGATGCCTCTGCTGCCGCCTGTGATGAGTGCGGTGCGTCCTTCGAGTTTGCCTGCCATGGGAATGTCCTGTCTTTGCTTGGCGTTCGGGGCGCGATGGTAGATCAGCCAGCTTCCCGAAACGAGGGGCGCATGAACTGAGCTACCGATCGCCGCCGTGGTGCGCGTCCCCGGGATCGCCGTCCGTGTCGGGCAAGGCGCATTGAGGACCACGGGTCGAACCCTGGGGCAAAGGCGGGCACTATTCGTTGAGAGGACGCGCGGGCCGACCCGGCGTGTCATAGAAAGGAGGTTTCAGATGGCGGATCAGGTTCAGGGCAGGTGCCTCTGCGGGGCGGTGACTTTCGAGACCGATGCGGTCCCGACTGCGCAGATACTCTGCTACTGCAGCGACTGTCAGAGCGTCAGCGGAGGCCCGGCGTACGCGGCCTACCTCGTGCCCCTCGCCAACGTCGCGTTGCTGTCCGGCGAAGTCTCAGCCTTTACTGTGACTGCCGAGTCGGGACGCCAGAACACGCGAAAGTTCTGCACGCAGTGCGGGAGCCGGGTCTGGGCGGAGATTCCGGAACTGTCGATGGCGAGCGTGAGCGGGTTCGCGCTTCCGCGCGGTCACTTCAGGCCTGAGGGACTGCACCGCGCGGGCAACGCGCCGGACTGGTGCGTGCTGGATGAGCGGCTTCCGGCGTTTCCGCCCGAGGCGTGATGCCGCGGTCCGCGGCGATCACAGTGTGCCAAACGCCCGGTCTGTTCCTTCCAACGCCTGGTCGATGTCGGCCTCGCTGTGCGCGAGCGACAGGAACATGTTGTGCCACGGGTGAAGATAGACGCCTTCCTTCAGCGCCGCCTGGCAGAACGCGAAGCCGAGCCTCGAGTCTTTGTCGTCTTCGAACATGAGTGTCGGCATCGCAGCCGGTCCTGACTGCAGCACGGAGTGACCGTGACGTTGTGCCTGTTCGTAGATGCCATCGCGAAATCGCTGGCCGAGCGCTTCGAGGCGCGCCGGCGCGTTCTCCTCGTTGAGGATCGCGAGGGTCTCGAGACTCGCGGCCATTGGCGCCGCTTGGTACCAGAACGATCCTGTCATGAACGTCTTGCTGGCAGCTTCGCGCCAGGGTTCGCTGCCGAGCACGGCGGCGATCGGTTCACCGTTGGCAATTGCCTTGCCCCAGGCGGAGAGATCCGGTTGGACCCCGAACTCGGACCAGCTTGCGTCGAGTGACAGACGCATCCCTGCACGCACGTCGTCGAGAATCAGCGCCGCGTCTTCCTTGTCGCAGAGTGCCCGGACCGCGCGTGCGAAGTCGGGATCGGTGAGTTCCTGGTGGAAGCCCGCGTCGTGCCGGAAGGCCGACACCACGATTCCCGCAAGGTCCCCGCTCGCTTGGGCGACGGCCTGTGTCACGCTTTCGATGTCGTTGAAGGTGTACGTGGGAAAGTGCACGTAGTCTTCGTCGGGCGTGCCCTTGGTCCGTCGCGCGGCCCAGGGTTGCGATCCGTGGTAGGCGCCCTGTGCGACCAGAATCTTGCGCTTGCCCGTACGTCCCCGCGCGATCATGTTGCAGGCGGTGGTGGCGTCGTTGCCGTTCTTGGCAAAGATGGCCCACTCAGCGTGCGAGATCTGGCTCATCATCTTCTCGGCGAGATCCACGATGACGGCGGCCGGCGCATTCGCGATATCGATCTGATTCCTCTGGGCGTCGGCGGCGGCCCGCACGCGAGGGTTGGCATATCCCGCGATCATCGGCCCGTAGCTGCACATGAAGTCGATGTACTCGTTGCCGTCCACATCCCACAGCCGACAACCGTCGGCGCGCTCGAAATACTGTGGATACCCTTCCGGCAGCATGCGGTAGGTCGACATGTGGCCGTACATCCCTCCCGGGATGACGGCTTCGGCGCGGGCTTTCAGTTCGTCGTTTCTGCTCATCTGCGAATCTCGGCGATCAGGGTGGATACAGCGACCCCACCCTACCAAATCAGAGCAGACCTGCGGGATTGTTCAGCAGGTGCGCGCGGTCGTAATTGTGCCGGCCGCCTCTGAACGGTTGGGGCGTGTAGTCGTTTGGACACCCATGGGGGACATCCACGCTTGGATAGTCGCCTTGGACACCCATATGCCTGGCTGCCCTTGTGTCGGGATCAGGCTGGATGGCGCCATCGACGGCGATGCGGCAGACTCGGCGGGTAGTTTGAACGCGGCGTCGCCATTGGCGCGCACGCTGTGAATTGATTGAAGGTGTTGATTCAGGGTTTAGCGAAGGTAGAGAGGGGCGAGCAATGGCACATGATCTGGTGATACGGGACGGACTGATCGTTGACGGAACGGGCGCTGCGGGATTCCGTGGCGACGTCGCGATCGACGGCGACACAATTGCGGCAGTGGGCAAGGTAGACGGCACGGGTACGCGGGAAATCAACGCAAACGGCAATGCGGTGACGCCCGGGTTTGTCGACCTGCATACACACTTTGATGCGCAGGCAGGCTGGGATCCGCTGCTGACGCCAGCCTCGTGGCACGGTGTGACCACGGCCCTGATCGGCAACTGTGGGGTCACGTTTGCGCCCTGCAAGCCGTCCGATCAGACGACCCTCGCCGGCATCATGGAAACCGTGGAGGACATCCCCAAGCGCGCAATCATGGAAGGACTCGCCTGGGACTGGGAATCCTACGGCGAATACCTCGACTCGATCGAACGCCTCGGACCCGCCATCAACCTTGCCGGACTTGTGGGCCACTGTGCGTCGCGCCTCTACGTGATGGGCGAAGAGCGGGCGATCGAAGACCATCCTACGGACGATGAGGTCAAGCAGATTGCGGATCTGGTCGGCCGATCCATCAAGGAGGGCGCGGTCGGGTTCTCATCGAACCGTCTGCCCGGTCATGTCGGTCCGGACGGTCGATCGATTCCAGGTACGTTCGCCAAACCTGGCGAACTGCAGGCGATCGCAAGATCGGTCGGTCAGGCGAAGGGCATCCTTCAGTTTGTGCTGAACTACAGCAACCTTGCTGACGAGATGGATCTGATCACCGCCCAGGCGAAAGAAGCGGGGACGCGGCTGCTCTTCAGCGCGCCGTTCAACCCAGGAGCCGAGGGAGACTTCACGGGGTATGACAAGGCGATCACGTCCATGCGGGCTGACGGCGTCGACGTGAGCGGACTGACGCTGCCGCGCAGCGGGGGCTTCCTCTCCGGGCTCAAGACGGACATTCTGTTTGCTGCGCCGGCGTTCGAGGACCTGCGCAAGATGGACTTCGACGCGAGACTGAAGGCAATTCGCGATGATAATTTCCGCACGAAGCTGATCGACAGCGCCAGGGCAACGCCGGGGATCGCGGAGCGGACCAGTGACTACTACTACATCGGCAGTGCCGATCGTCCGAACTACACCAAGGGCCGTGAGGAGTCGTTGGCGTCCATCGCGAAGGCAGCGGGCGAGCATCCCGTGGAGACGTGGCTGCGCGTGATGGACGAGACCAACGGTGAGGCACTCTTCCACGTGCGCTTCTTCAATCACAACCTGAACCAGGTCAGCGAGTTCCTGAAGGCGGACTGGATTCTGCCGGGTATCGGTGACGCCGGCGCACACGTGAGCCAGATCATGGACTCGGGCTGGCCCTCATTCCTGTTGGCACACTGGCATCGGGACGAAGGGCTCTTCAATGTCGAAGAGGCCGTGCGCAAGATGACCAGCGCGCAGGCGCGGGTGATTGGGCTCACCGATCGCGGTGTGCTCGCCGAAGGCAAACGTGCCGACATCAACGTGATCGATCTCGATCGCGTGGCGGAACGCCAGCCGAAGCTGGTGCACGACTTCCCCAACGGGGCGCCGCGCCTGATTCAGAAGGCAGTGGGCTATGAGGCGACGGTAGTGAACGGCGCCGTCATGCTCGAGAAAGACGAGCATACCGGGGAACGCGCGGGTCAGATTCTGCGCAATCGCGGCTAGTTGTGTAAAGCCAGTATGTTGTTGATGTTGATCCCCAGAGTGTTGATGGGGCCTTGGTAATCGATTCCGGCGTGTTGTCGATGCCAGTTGTAGTAGTGCATCCATCGCGGGAGTTCTCGAGCACGCTGGCTTGAGTTGCGGTACGAACGCGCATAGGCCCACTCACGCAACGCAGTCTGG
>PBVL01000052.1 GCA_002728675.1 Gammaproteobacteria bacterium | reverse complement strand
CCCCAAGGTGGACGAGCACGACTACAACTTCAAGAAGAAGCACATCGAGCGGATCGTGAAGGAAGGCGACAAGGTGAAAGCCACCATCTTCTTCCGCGGCCGCGAGATGGCACATCCCGACTTCGGGCGTCGCATCCTGGAGCGGCTCGAGGACGACCTCGAGGGCATCGCGGTGGCGGAAACGCGACCGAGCATGCAGGGGAATCAGATGCACATCATCCTGTCCGGCGTCACCGGCGGCAAGAAGGGGCAGGCGGGGTAGCACAAGGAGGCAGGAGACAGGAGACAGGAGATCAGGAGAAGCCGGTGGGCTTCGCCTGCTTCGGTTCCCATCCTGAAGCAACATGCCGAAGATGAAGACCCACCGCGGCGCGGCCAAGCGGTTCAAGGCCACTGCCAGCGGCAAGATCAAGCGAAGCAAGTCGCTGAGTCAGCACATCCTGACCAGCAAGACCACCAAACGGAAACGAAATCTCCGAAAGTCGGACCTGATCTCAGCGGCCGACATGAAGAAAGTGCAGCGGCTGCTGCCGAACGGCTAGGGAGTTCGAACCATGCCTCGAGTCAAACGCGGGTCGGTCCGGCGCGCCAAGCGCAAGAAGTTGCTGGCCCGCACCAAAGGGTTCTACGCCACCAAGAGCAAGCTGTATCGTGCCGCGAAGGAAGCGGGCGACAAGGCGGCCGAGTACGCCTATATCGGCCGACGCCTGAAGAAGCGCGACTTCCGGCGTCTCTGGATCGTGCGGATCAACGCGGCGGCGCGCGAGCACGGCCTCAGCTACAGCCAGTTCATCCATGGCCTGACGGCCGCCGGTGTGACTGTCGACCGGAAGCAGCTGGCCGAGCTGGCGGCGACCGAGCCCGCCGCGTTCGCCCATCTGGCCAGCCAGGCCAAGGACGCCCGCGCGGCGGCCTGACCGGACCCGGCGGCCACCGGACGGTGGCCGCCCGCTCTTCCTCTCCACTTCCTGCGGCCTGGCCGCCCACGACCCCATGAGCGCCCCAGCCGACATCGACAGCATCCGCGCCGCGTTCACCGCCGATCTGGCGGCGGTGACCAGCGAGCAGGATCTGCAGACGGTGCGCGACCGCTATCTGGGCCGCAAACAGGGCGCGGTGGCCGCGCTGATGAAGTCGATGGCCAGCGCGGCGCCTGAAGACCGCCCTGCCCTCGGCAAGGGCGCCAACCTCCTGAAACAGGAGATCGACGCGGCGCTGACCGCGCGTCGCGAGACGCTGGCCGCTACGGCTCGTCCCGCGGGCGCGGTCGACGTCACCTTGCCCGGTCGTCCACTGCCCTTCGGGCGTCGGCATCCGCTGACCTCGATCCGGGAGTCGGTCGAGACCATCTTCGANNCNATGGGCTTCGAGATNCTNCAGGGCCCNCAGGTCGAGGACGANTACCACAACTTCGANGCGCTCAACATGCCGCCNGANCATCCGGCGCGCGACATGCAGGACACNTTCTATCTCGANCGCGAGATGCCNGGNGGCGCNGGCNTNGANGGNTCGCCNCCGGCNACNCTGCTCCGNACNCACACCTCNGGCATGCAGATCCGCTANATGGAGACCCACGAGCCNCCNGTCCGGATCATCGCGCCNGGNCTCGTCTANCGNCGNGACACNCCNGATCTNACNCANTCGCCGATGTTCCAGCAGGTCGAAGGNCTNCTGGTGGGCGANNNCGTGACNATGGCNGATCTNAAGGGCACNCTGGTCAGNTTCCTCCAGCGGTTCTTCGACGCNGACACNCAGGTGATGTTCCGNCCCAGCTTCTTCCCCTACACCGAACCNAGCGCCGANGTGTTCATCAGCTGNGTGTTCTGCAAGGGTGACGGCTGCGCGGTGTGCAAGGAGACNGGCTGGCTCGAGATNCTGGGNTGCGGNATGGTGCANCCGGCNCTGTTCGANNNNGTNGGNTACGACCCCGAGCGCTACACCGGCTGNGCCTTCGGCATCGGCATCGACCGGGTGGCGCTGCTGAAGTATCAGGTGGAGGACATCCGCCTGTTCTATGACAACGACCTCCGGCTGCTGGAGCAATTTCCCCATTGAGAATCCCGGTCTCGTGGCTGCGTGAGCTGGTGCGCATCCCGGACGCCCCGGAAGGTCCGGCCACCATCGGTGCGCTCGCCGACGCGCTAACGATGCGGGGGTTCGAGGTAGGCGCCATCGAGCCGTGGCCCAACCCCGACAGTGACGAGGATCCGGCCACCGCGGACGACGCCATTCTCGATCTCGAGATCACGACCAACCGTCCCGACTGCCTCTCGGTCCTGGGGATCGCGCGGGAAGTGGGCGCCACCTACGGCACCGACCTCGTGGACCCCGCGCTGGCCGACGACCCGGCTCCCGAGGCCGAGCCCGGGTTGCTGATCTCCGTCGTGGACGAGGACACCGCGCTCTGTCCCCGCTACGTCGGGGCACTCGCCAGCGTCGAAGTGGGTCCATCTCCTCGGTGGCTGACCACGCGCCTCGAGGCGGCCGACGTCCGTCCCATCAACAACGTGGTCGACGTCACCAACTACGTGATGCTCGAGCTTGGGCAGCCGATGCACGCCTTCGACCTGTCCAAGCTGGCCGGTCCGGAGATACGGGTCCGACGCGCGCGCGCCGGGGAGACGGTCCGGACGCTCGACGGAGTGGACCGGACCCTGACCACCGAGATGCTGACGATCGCCGACGCGGAGCGGCCGGTCGCGGTGGCTGGCGTCATGGGTGGCGCCGACTCGGAAGTGAGCGCCGGCACCCGCACCATCCTGCTCGAAGCGGCCTACTTCGATCCGATCTCGGTCCGGCGCACCAACAAGCAGCTGGCGCTATCGACCGACGCGTCCTATCGATTCGAGCGCGGGGCCGACCCGGAAGCCCCGGTCCGGGCCATCCGGCGGGCCTGGCAACTGCTTCGCGACCTCGGCGCCGGCCAGCCGACGGGCCCCATCATCGACTGTCATCCCGCGCCCAGCCCGCCCAAGGTGGTCTCGCTGCGACACAGCCGGATCGGACGCGTCCTGGGGCAGACGGTCGAGGAGGAGTTCGTCGCCCCCACGCTCGCCCGACTCGGCTTCACNGCCGAGCCAGCCGCGGACAACGGCGCCGGTCTGTCGTGGCGAGTGACGGTGCCCACCTTCCGCGTAGACGTCAGCCGCGAGGAAGATCTCATCGAAGAGGTGGCCCGTCACCACGGCTACGACCGGTTGCCGACGACCTTCCCGGTCCTGACACAGCCGGCCGCCCCGGCGGCGCCCTGGCTCAGGCGCGACCGGCTCGTGCGACGGCTGCTGACCGGATGCGGCTTCACCGAAGCGATCACGTACGGCTTCATCGAACGCGACGCGGCCCTGGCGGTCCAGCTCGACGAGGACGACGTCGTCGCGCTGGCCAACCCGCTGTCGGAACTGGGTGCGGTGCTACGCCCGTCGCTGGTACCGGGCCTCGTCGACTCGCTCATCCACAACCGTCGGCGCGAACAGCAGGACATCCGCCTCTTCGAGGTAGGCAGCCGCTTCCAGCAGTCGGCGGGCGAAACCCCCGCGCTGGGCCTTGCCGTGACCGGGAGCTCGGCGCCGCTGCATTGGAGCGAGCCCCAACGCGGGGGCGACCTGTTCGACCTGTCTGGCGTGATCGCGCGCGTCGCGGCCGGCTTCGGCGGCGCGGTGCGTCTGGAGCCAAATTCGGCGCCGGCGCTGGTGGACGGCCGGACGGCGCGCGTCCTGATCGACATCGGCGGCGAGAGCCGGCCCTTCGGCATCGCGGGGCAGCTCGACCCGGCGCTGGCCACCGCCCGTGGGCTGCCTGGTCAGGGTGCGGTCTACGTCGCCGAGCTCGATCTGCGATGTCTGGATACGAGCGTCTTCGACCGCATGCAGGCAGCTCGGGTCCCCCGCTATCCGTCGATTACCCGGGACCTCTCCCTGGAGACCGACGACGCCTTGCCCGCTGCCAAGGTTCGTGACACCATTCGGGCCGCAGGGGGCCCGCACCTGGTCGACGTCCAAGAAGTCGACCGCTATCAAGGCAAGGGCGTCGCGAGCGGAGCGGTCAGCCTTTCGCTCCGCTTGACGTTCCGGGCCCCGGATCGCACGCTGACCGATCCTGAGGTGCAGGCGGCCACCGACGACGTGGTGAAGGCGCTGGCCTCCGCGCATCAGGCGACGTTGCGCTAGCGAGAGGAGTCGCATGGCGAAGCCGACACCAGCCGTCAATCTCGAACCGCTCGACCGTCTCTCCGACAAGATCCAGTCGATGGTCGGCGTGCTCGAACGTACCCGCGCGGAACTGGCGCGCACCGCCGAAGACAATGCCCGGCTGTCGCGGGAGGTGGACGCGCTGCGCGAGCAGCTGGCCACCGCTGACAGCCAGGGCGCCCAGGCCCAGGCATTGCAAACCGAGCGGGATCAGATCCGTACGCGGGTCACCGAGATGCTCGAACAGCTCGAAGGCCTGAGTCTTTAGGTCCCGTGGCCGACGAAGACGCTCGGGTCGTGACCGTCGAGATCATGGGTCAGCGCTACCCGATCAAGAGTTCCCTCGACATCGAATACATCACCGAGCTGGCCAGCTACGTCGACCAGAAGATCCAGTCGGCCAGCGACCATTCGACTGGCGGCGACACCGTCAGGATCGCGGTGCTGGCCGCGCTGAACATCGCCGACGAGTATTTTCGTTCCCGCAAAAACGAGAACACGCTGGGCGACAGCCTGCACCAACGCACCACCGAAATCGAGGCGATGATCGACCGCGTCCTCGACGCCTCGAACTGAGTCCGACGGCGCCGATTATCCGGCTAACCGGCCGTCTCGCTGTAACTTGCCACACCCGGGACTTCGGTCTAACATGGGTGACGAGTAACGCGGAAACGGACAATGGGCAGCCATTGGCTGCCGTGTGAATGGGCCAGCAGTTGACGGCCACGTGATTGATAGGTTCCCTGCAGTGTGCGTGATGGTTTCGGAGGCTCGGTTGAGCCAACGCTAACCCTAAGTGAGCCGCGACGTTTCGTGGTGTGCATGCCTCCGCGTGAGGTAGCCTGAAGCGAAACTGGTTATATCTAGAGCGGCTCCACCTGCTTCGGCAGGTTCATCCGACCTCCCCACACGGCAAATGCGGGGTCTTTTGCTCTCCCTCCTCTGGCGTCGCCGCCCGGCGACTCGTCTCTGACGGGTCTCCGCGACGGCGCGACCCGTCGAGGGTGCCCTTCGCCCCAGGGTTGTCTGCCGCCGCACGCCGAGCCCCGGCACCGGCCGCGGGTTCCGGAAGGAACGCGCATGGACATCTTTACCCTCGGAGGAATCGCCGCCTTCGTGGCCACCGCGATGATCTTCGCGGTCTGGCTCGCCACCCGAAAGCGAATAGCGGCCACCACGGTCGGCCGCGCCCGGGAAGAGGCCGAACGATTGGTGCGCGAGGCCACTCGCGACGCCGACACCACCCGCAAGGAAGCCGAGCTGTCCGCCAAGGAACAGGCGCATACCCTGCTCCAGGGCAGTGAACGTCAAGCGACCAAGCAGCGCGACGAACTGGCGGCGATCGAACGTCAACTGACCCAGCGCACCGAAGAGCTCAAGACTCACAACCAGCAGGCTCGCGAGGCGGACGCCAAGCTGGCGGCGCGTGAACAGCGGCTGACCGAGCAGGAACAGCGGCTGACCTCGGAGCTGACCCGCTGCGAAGAACTGTCTCGGGAGCAGAGCCAGGCGCTGCAGCGGGTGTCAGGGCTGACCGCCGACGAGGCCAAAGACCTCATCATCAGGCAGGTCGAACAGGACGCGCGGCGGGACGCCGAGGCGGAGAGGGAACGATTGCGCGCGCGAGTGGTGACGATGGAGCGCGACGCCGAGGCCGCGGCGGTGGAGAAACAGATGTGGTTGAACGAACGCGTGCGTTTGGGGGCGAGCGCGTCGTCGCACATGATGCAAAGGCGCGTGCCGCGGCCTTTCGCCTGTGGTGTGTAGTCGTGCGAGTGCTCCTGCAACATGAGCGCGGCGCCGGACTTACGAAGCTGGCACCACCGGAGATTGCCGCCGGGCCGCCATGACTCTTCCATTTCGAATCCAAGACCGTCGACGTAGAACGCAACCGACTGGCCAATGTCTTCCACCATGAGGAACGGCACCATTTCGTCTGGCATCGTCGGCTCCGGAGTGCGTGAGGGACCCCAAGATTGCGCCTTCGCGCCCTGCGGGTCCAGTGACCGATATCGGGCCGCTGACGCGCTTTTGCTAGAATCGCCCGACGCAGGACCGAGGGAAAAACAACAGGTGGCCACCGAACTCACCCCAGACCAGAAACGCCAGCTCTTCCGTGACGGCTATATCGTCATCAGGAACGCCGTCCCGCAGGAGCTCGTCGATCGCGGTCGCGCGCGCATCGCGGCGGCGAAGAAGGGCGAGAGCCTGGCTCAGGCCGAGGCCCTGACTGATCTCGTCAACAAGTCGTCGGTCACGCCAATCCTCAACGAGGCGATGGGACAGTTCGATCCGCCGAGCATGGTGCACGTCGGGGTGACGAAGCAGAGCGCGCCGCGTGATCACTTCACGCCGCTCGGCTATCGCGAGAAGGATCTGCCGTATTTCGGGCACGGCATGCATGCCGAGGGCCTTTTTACTGTCGCACCTCCTCAGGAACGGGTCACGGGGACACACGAGGAGATCTATCAGCGCATGATCGCGAGCGGTCCGCGCGGTGATATTGGGCGCACGGCGGACGTCATCGGATCCAACACCGACCCGCTGTTCCAGGACCCTGACATGACGCTGTCCGTCGGAAGTTTCACGGCGTTCTGCATTGTGGCGCTCAACGATCAGACCGTCGAAGGCGTTGGCCAGACGGCGGTTGTGCCCGGCGGACACCGGGTGCTCGAGGCGTTCTATCGCTGGCAGCTCGAGACCAGCGGCAAGGTCGGGCCCGAAGGCCCGGGTTGGCCGCGCTTCGACTACAACGCACCGAACGGAGCGGGGCACATTTACCTGCCAGACGCCGTGCAGGAGAAGCTGATCGCACTCGATGACGAGGCGCCGGAGTGCACGCCGGACGGTCGGGCCTGGCCGCGACCGACGCAGATCAAGATGGAGCCGGGCGACTGCGCGATCACGATTTTCCAGATGCCCCATACCGGGACGCGCAACGAGTTCGGCACGGAATCCCGCAAGAACATGATCTTCCGTATCCGCAACAAGAGCCGGCAGCCGGACAAGGTCGTCACCGGCGTGTCGGATCATCCGGACCGGGGGATGATGGGTGAATGGCTCGAGTACGAGGACGGCAACGATCCCTGGGCGCGTTCGAAGCGCGCGCTCACGAACATGTGGGAAGAGTGGGAAGGCATGCAGCAGGTTGTTGCGGAAGAGACGCCGAAACTCGACCCCATTGACTACAGCCACGTGGCCTGACGCGCCGCGATGACGGAACGGCTACAACGGGGCAGTTGCCATGTCTGAACGTGAAAGGCCTGAAGGTGAAAGGTCTGAGCTGGAGAACTTCAGCATCGTAGGCGAGACCGCGATCGGTTGGGATGCGAAGACTGCGCCGAACGAGACCGTCGATGAAGAGGGCAGGATCGTGCCGAGCGGCGGCTTCGGGATTCATGATCCGCGCGCGCCGTCGCGACGGGTTTATGAAGATCCCGAAGTGGTCGCAATGCGTGAGGAGTTCCGCGCAAAGAATGGCTGGAAAGCGATCGAGATCTGTGCGCCGCACGAACTGAAGCGCATCGCACGAATCTTCCGCCGTGACGGCTATGTCGTGGTGAAGGACCTGCTCGACACCGAAACACTCGAGCGATTCCGCGAGGGCTGCACCCGGGTCCTGCGGGACATCCTCGCGATTCCTGGTTTCGAGGGACGCAAGTACATCACCGAAACAGGCCGTCTGCCCCATCGGTACAGTTACGGCACCGCCTCGGCGTCACGCCACATGATGCACGACCCCGTTTGGGCGTCGATGATCGATCTGCCGACGACCACGCCCATCCTGACGGAAATCATGGGTTCGCCCGACTATTTCGTGTCCGGGGGCGGGGGCGATCTCGCGTTACCTGGCGCGATTGAAATGCAGCACCTGCACACCGACGGCATCGATATGGGCGCGAACCCGGACGTGCGCCTCGACTACGCCCGCAGCGTGGGCCTTGTCGACATTCCTGACGACAAGGCGTTTGCGGACCTCGATTTCCGCACGCAACGACTCGTGATCGAACGCACGCCGCCGTCGATGACGATCAACTTCGTCATGACCGATCTGACCTGGGAGAACGGCCCGATTCGGCAGATTCCCGGCACCCACGCCACCGTGGCCTCGCCACCGAAGCCGGAGGACGAACCCGACTGGATGCGGTTTGCTGCGCTGGTCGGCGCGCCCGCCGGTTCCGGAGTCTTTCGCGATCACCGGGCTTGGCACAGCGGCACGCCCAATCTCTCGAAAGAGATTCGCTGCCTCCCGAATCTCGAGTTTGTCCCGCCGTGGCACGATGAGCGGCACTTCATGAAGTCGATGCCTCACGACATCTGGGAAACACTCTCGCCGCATGGTCAGCAGATCTGCAGGCACATCAAACAGGACTCCGGAGTCTGGCCATTTGGCGCCGGGGTCATGCATCCGCTGGCGGGCGGCCGTAAAGCCGCACACAAGGCATCAAAGGAGGCGCAGCGGAACTGACGTCCGCGCCTCCGGTATTCGCACAAGGAGAATTCAAATGAAACCAGTGTGTCTGGTGATCGGCGCGGGCGCCGGAATTGGGGGCAATGTTGGCAAGCGATTCGCCCAGGAGGGGTATCACGCGTACCTCGCGCGTCGAACGGACGAGGACGGGTTGAAGCGTATCGTCGGCGAGATCGAAGCGGACGGCGGCACCGGCGAAGGCCAACTCCTCAACGCCGTGGAAGACAACAGCATCGAAGCAATGGTGCGGCACATCGAAGACAACGTGGGTCCGATCGAGGTGGCCGTCTACAACCTTGGCGCCCAGATTGGCAACCGTTCCCTGCCCAACACGAGCCTCAAGGCGTTCGAGATGGGTTGGCGGTTGGCGTCGTTCGGGCTCTTCCGGTTGGCCCAGGCGGTTGTGCCGCACATGGAAGCCCGT
Source organism: Gammaproteobacteria bacterium (assembly GCA_002728675.1). Classification (GTDB taxonomy): domain Bacteria; phylum Pseudomonadota; class Gammaproteobacteria; order Pseudomonadales; family Azotimanducaceae. The sequence continues at coordinate 20,526 of PBVL01000052.1, read as the reverse complement.
GGGCAGGGGACCATCCTCGTGACCTCCGCCACCGCGGCGGTGCGCGGCAATGCCGGTCAGCATTCTCACGCGGCGGCGATGGCGGGCCGGCGCATGTTGTGTCAGTCACTCAACGCGGAACTTGCGCCGAAGAGCATCCACATTGCGCACATTCTTATTGATGGCGCGGTCGACGCACCGGATACGGTCGGCAAGATGATGGGCGAAGAGGCGTTTCAGCGAATGCGCGAAGAGCGCGGTGGCGCCCATGACGGGCTCATGCTTCCCGAGCGAATCGCGGACACGTACTTCCACCTGCACAGCCAGCACCGTTCGGCGTGGACGCACGAACTCGACATGCGGTCGTTTTCTGATCTTGCATGGTGGAATCACTGAGTCCCGGGTCTGCATACGGAGGTTGCTGAACTGAGTCACGCCAACTCACGATTTTCAGGCCGCGCTGTGGTGCTGGGCGCGAGTATCGCCGGTCTTGCCGCGGCGAGCGTGCTGTCCAGGCACTTCGATTCCGTGGTCGTTGTCGACAAGGACATACCCGGAGAGACGCCGAAACCGCGCAGAGGCGTGCCGCAGGGCACCCACGTGCACGGTTTGCAGCCGCGCGCGGCGATCCTGCTCGACACGTTTCTGCCCGGCGTGACGGACACGCTGATTGCCGCGGGCGCCGTCAGCATCGACTTCGGCACGAAGATGCGTTCCTTTCTGGCCGACGGCTGGGTGCCCGGCAGGCCGATGGGCCGGGAAACGCTCTCGCTGACCCGGCCATTCCTCGAGCATCACGTGCGCGCCCACGCGGAGCAGATCGACAACGTGACGTTTGCCTGGGGCCATCGCGCGCGTCGGCTGGCCGGATCGGAGTCCCGCGTGACGGGCGTCGTGTGCGAACACGAGGGTGTGGAACATGCGTTCGACGCGGGCCTTGTCGTCGACGCGAGCGGCAGGGGCACGCGCGCGGGCGCCTGGCTGCGCGATCTCGGGTACGGTGAACTGCGGAAGTCTTCGGTTTTCATCGACGTTCGATATGTCACCTGCAACTACACGCGTCCCCCCGACGATCTGTCGGGGGTGATCGTTCGTCACTACCCGCACTGCAAACTGGGTGCGGCGCTGCTTCCGGTCGAGAACGATCAGTGGCTCCTGTCCCTGTCGGGACGTTTTGGCGTGTACGCGCGCAAAGACCACGAGGGCTTCATGGCGTCCGCGGCAGAACTGCCGATCCCGGACGTTCACGACATGCTGTCGGGCCGGCCGGCGACCACCCCGGTCACGGCCTACAACTTCGCCCACAACCAGCTGCGTCACTACGAGGCCATGCAGAGACTCCCGTCGGGTTTCGTCGCCATTGGTGACAGCGCGCTCGCTCTGAATCCCCTGTACGGCCAGGGCATGACGTCCGCGCTGGCGCAGGCTGAGCTGCTCGGCAACACGCTCTCGGAACTGCTCGAGGACGGTGCGACGGACGCGGCGACGGTCAGCGCTGAGTTCATTCCGCGCCAGGCCGAATTCCTCGCCGAGCCGTGGCGACGGGCGCTGCTCGGCGACACCATTTTCAGCGAAGCGCACGGCGATCTGCCCGGAAACCTGGACGAGATCCGGGCGCGGGATGCGGCGCTCGCTGCGGTGGCCGCGGAAGACCGGGAGGTTGCGAAACTCCTGGCGCAGGTGACGCAGTTTGCTGCGCCCGCGGCCGAGCTTGCGCGACCCGAGATCGTCCGGAGAGTGGACGAGAAGCTCGCCGGCAATGTAGCGGCCGACTGACCGCATGGACCCGAGAACACCTGGAGCAACGCGATGACATGGACGCGGGAGAGGCCCACCGGGCTTGTTTACCGTGACCCGGAGCAAAGCTGGGACGGCTATACGCTCTTCTGCTCGGTGACTGGTCACCACGCGACACTGCTCTCGCCGGAGGGGCAGGTGGTGCACCGATGGCAGCAGCACGAGGGCATCCAGCACGCGCACTTCCTCGAAAACGGCAACCTGCTCATTCAGACCGGACCGTTCCGGCACGCCGAGGGCCGCCAGAACATGGGCGGCAACGCTGGCGCGATGATGGAGCTCGATTGGGACAGCAATGTGGTCTGGGCCTATCGCAACCCGGCGATGCACCATGCCTACGAGCGCCTGCCGAATGGGAATCACATCGTCCTGGCGTGGTATCCGGTGCCCGATGAGTATCGCAAACGCATTCAGGGCGGGCACAGCCACGAGAGCGTCGAGGTCACCTGGGGCGACGTCATCCTCGAGATCGATCGATCGGGCGTCGTCGTCCGGCGCTGGAACTCGTGGGAACACTTCGACCCGGAGCTCGACAGGATCTGCCCGCTCGAAACCCACAAGGAGTGGGGCCACGCCAACGCACTGTCCATGACACCAAACGGTGACTGGCTGGTGAGCTTTCGTGCGACCAGCCAGGTCATGCTGATCGATCCGGATTCCGGTGAGATCAAGTGGCGCTACGGCGCGGAGGATGAGCATCTCGAGATGCCCCTCTCGCATCAACATGCGCCGACCTGGCTGGATAACGGCAACATCCTGATCTTCGACAACGGATGCCATCGACCGCGCGCGCCGGCATTTTCACGGGTGATCGAGGTGAATCCCGAGACGAGGGAGATCGTCTGGAAGTATCAGGCCGACGTCATGCTGGCGTTCTACTCGTTCATGTGTTCCGGCGCGAGTCGTCTGCCGAACGGCAACACGTTCATCACTGAATCGGCCACGGGGCGCCTGTTCGAGGTCACCCCTGAAGGCGAAACGGTGTGGGAGTACGTGTCCCCGTTCCACTTTCGGTCGCGCTTCGGGCGAACCCCTTTCGTCTTCCGCGCCTATCGGTATGCACTGGACGATCCGAGGTTCCAGGGCCGGAAGTTCGATCCTGCCGATCACGCCGAACTGAACGGGCTGATCGAAGCGGGCGATGTCCCCGACAACTACGCAGACCCTGGCCGGCGCAAGCGCTGAGCAATGGTGATGACAAGGGCTGAGACCAAGCCTGACCAACAAAGGAGAAGGCCATGACCCAACTGCCCATCCCGACGACGGACCCGAGCCGTCAGAAGGCAGACCTCGATGAGTTCGGTTACTGCTTTGTCGAGTCCGCGATGACCGGTACCCAGACCGAGGCGGTGCGGACGCGCCTCATCGAGCAGCTGGAAGCCGAAATGGCGCTCGGCAAGTCGCGCATCCTCGATGATGGCAAGCAGCTGGTGCGGTTTCTCGTCAACAAGGGTGACGAGTTCATCGACTTGCTGCGACCGGGACCGGTACGCGACCTCGCGACGCACGTCCTGGGGGACGTGTATCAGCTGTCGTCCTACAACGGCCACATCGCGCACCCGGGCGGTGAGACCCGGTTTCATACGGATCAGTTCTGGATGCCGCCACCGGTGCGTGCGGGCGAACCGACGCCGCTCAAGCCGGGTTCGGTGACACGCGGGGGGAACCGCGGGCATCACGTGGTGGGTGACCCCGATGCGCGGCGCGAATGGATTGCGCCCGCATTTACCTGCAACGTCATGTGGACACTCGACGACTTTACTGCCGACAACGGCGCCACGATCGTCGTGCCGGGGAGCCACCGAAGCGGGCGCCAGCCAGACCATGCGCTTGATGAGGCGGCCGGCTGGGTGCCCGCGGTCTGCCCGGCGGGCACCGCGATTGTCTTCGAGTCCCGGACCTGGCACTCGACGGGGGCCAACCGCTCGAACGCAACCCGGATTGGCCTCACGACGAATTTCTGCGCACCCCAGATGCGCCAGCAGGAAAACCTCCTGCTCGGTACCGCACCGGAGGTGCTCGACGCGCTCGACGACGATCTGCGGGCGCTGCTGGGTTTCAAGGCGTGGGAGGGCTACGGCGCAACGGAGTTCGCTTTCGAATATGTCGACCGTGGCGACTATGGGCTTGGCCGTCTGGATCCCCCGGCGGCGGACTGACGCGGCGCCGCGTAGAATCGACCGGCCCGCCCGGGCCCGGTTGCGCGGCGCGGGAGACGACATGACACATACCCGACAAACAACCAACAAGAAGGAATCTGCATGCCTTCCGTAACCTCAGCTGACGGACCGGTCGCCGTCACCGGCGCGTCCGGATTCATCGGCGCGCACACGATCATTGCGCTGCTTCAGCGCGGCTATGACGTTCGCGGCTGCGTCACGGATCTTTCCAACAAGGACAAGACCGAATTTCTGACCCACCTGAACGACGACTACCCCGGCACGGTGACGCTGCACCAGGGGAACCTGCTCGAAGAGGGCAGCTACGACTCGATCTTCGAGGACTGCTCGGCGGTACTGCACGTCGGTACGCCGATGGGCTATGGCGGCGTCAACAAGCCCCAGCAGGTGTACGACGGAATGATCAACGGGATCAACAACATCGTTGGCTCCGTGCGCAAGGTGGGCAGCGTCAAGCGCCTCGTTTACACGAGTTCCTTTGCCGCGATTGGTCACCCGGCACCTCCGGGGTATCGCTATACGGAAGCTGACTGGGCCTCTGACAATCGCGACGACGATGAGAAGTGGAACACCGAAAACCTCAACGAGAAAGGTGAGGTGGGTTACGCCTACGGCAAGGTGGAGGGTGAGCATCTCGTCAATCGTCTCGCGGAAGAAGACGGCCGCTTCGAGGCTGTATCGTGCTGTCCGATCGTGGTTCTTGGTCCTCTGCTCTCCCCCGTACACGAGTGTCTCGGTTCGTGGCAGTGGGCGCTTGGGCAGACAATTGAAGGGAAGAACAACCCGCGCGGCTGGCAGGCGCTCTGGAACATCGTCGACGTGCGCGATGTTGGCGATGCACAGGCGCGGATGATCGAGAGCGACAACTGTACGAACGGGTCGCGTTACCAATTGTCCGCGACCGACGAGTCCGGTGAAATCTCCGCCAAACAACTGCAGGAGCACTTGCAGGCGCTGTTCCCGCAGATCGAAGTGGGCTCGCCTCCCGCGAAGTACGACGACATGGTTGCCAAGTACGGCGGCCCCTACGATGCTCCCCGCGCGCACTGCGACAAGGCGCGTGCCGAACTGGGACTCGAGACGCATTCGATCGAGGACACGTTGCGCACGACCGNGCAGACGATGATCGACCTCGGCCTCGTGACGCCCAACGTCCGGTAGCAGTTGGAGGCTAGGAGACTGGGACCATGGGCGGCGCTTCAAAGCCGCCCATTAGGTCGCCCAGAAATCCGCCGAGGTAGATTGTCGTCAGGTCCCGGCCATAGTCGGAGACGACCTGCATGCCGATGGGCAGACCGTCGGCCGTACGNCCGATTGGCGGAACGGTCGCGGGCAGGTAGGCCATGCCCGTGAGGATTGTCCACCGGACCAGATCCGAGTAAGGCCGTTCGGCGCCGTTGCACAGAACGGTGCGCGTCACGAAGTTGCCTTCCTGGAGGTGCTCGAAGGGCGGGATGAAACACACCGGCATGAGGACGGCATCCCACTGCCCGAAGAATTCGTGCCATGCGGCACGAATGGACTGCCGCTCACGGTCCATGTGCAGCCAGTCGTGATGGCTCGTGGGGTTCGCTGGCGTCTCGTCATGCATGATCGCTTCGCCCACGAGCGACATACCCAGCGTGCTGGCCGCCAGTGGATCGAGCGCCGGGCGTGCCGAGTGATCCACATGCACACCGCTTGCTTCGAGACGCGCAACAGCAGCCTCGAGGCAGTNCCTGACCGCGCCATCAATCGGACAGAAGGCGTCGTCGAGCCAGGCCGCGACGCGCATGTTGGACGCCTCCGTGCGCGGTTGCGGCAGGTTCGCAGTCAACGGGCCCCGTCGTCTCAGGAGGTCCAGCAGCAACTGGAGATCGTCCGCGGATCGGGCAATTGGTCCGATGACATTGATGTCCGCCTCGGTGGTTCCGCCCCTGGAGTGGTCGAGGTAGCCGGTTGACGGCACGACGCCGAAGCTGGGTTTGTGGCCGTAGACGCCGCAGAACGAAGCCGGAAAGCGGATCGAGCCACCAATGTCGGTGCCGATCTCGAATGCGGTCATGCCGGTGGCGACGGCCGCTGCCGCCCCACCGGATGAGCCACCCGGAACGCGGTCCGTGTTCCAGGGGTTGCCGGTCGTGCCAAAGAGGGTGTTGTACGTCTGAAGATCTCCCGACCACTCCGGCAGGTTGGTTTTGCCGATGATGATCGCGCCAGCGTCCTTGACGGCCTGGACGACGGGCGCGTCCCGGTCGGGCAAATNNTTGGCGAGTTGGGTTGCGCCTCCCGTAGAACGCAGTCCGCGCGTTTTCAGCGCGTCCTTGATGGTGATTGGCAGTCCATGCAGAGGCGGTAGTGCTCCTCCCCGCGCGACTGCCGCGTCAGCTTCGTCGGCACGCTTCCGGGCGTCGTCGAAGTCGGTGGTGACAACGGCATTGACTTGCGAGAGCGAGTCGATGCGGTTGATCATCGCCTCCATGAGGTCCCGGCTCTTNAGTTGTCCGCTGGCAATTGCGAGTGCCTGGCGCGTTGCGGGCCAGAGGGTTGGGTCGTCGGTCATGGCAATCGGCGCCTGCATGAAGGGTGCGTCAGGCAACTTACACCGGGGGCGCTCTTCCGGCCAACCGTCGGGCNAATTCCAGCCGCGAATGTGCCTGAAAACTGCNAGNGTAACGGCTTCCCTCCGCGGGGTCGAACACGGCATCTGAAATTGTGAAGCCGCGTGCCTGTTCCCGCAGGGAGTGCCGCAGATGGTGCGGATCGGAACCGGGCGGGTTCGGGTTTTAGCNATGGAGATCGTCTANCGTTTTCGTCTCAGCGAAGACGCAGAGTTCGTGTNGGGGGTGGACGTGGAAGGTCCGCCCCCCGGGAACACACGGGGGAGCATGCCGACTGGACGCGGCTCGGGAACAATCAGTGCAAAAACTGCCCGCTCGACAGCGCCGAGCACGAGTACTGCCCGGCTGCCCTTGATATCGAAGGGGTTGCAGAGGCCTTTGTCGATACGGTGTCCTACGACCGTGTGGATGTGCGGGTCGAGACCGAGAACCGCATCTACGAGAAAAATTGTGATTTTCAGGAAGCAATCCGCTCCCTGTTCGGACTGCTGATGTCGACGTCCGAGTGCCCCGTGCTGGCCCGGCTCAAACCCATGGCCCACTCACATCTGCCGTTCTCGACGCTGCAGGAGACGATNCAGCGGATGGCAGGTCTGTACCTCATCAAGGCAGCGGGNGCTGCTTCGGCGGNGTGAGGAGCCCGACTGGGACCTCAAGCGGATCGACACGCTGTACCAGGAACTCGGAGTCGTGAACGCTGCACTCATGAAGCGGCTGCGGATCCCTTCAACCGAAGACGCCAACCTCAACGCGATCAGCATCTTTTCGTCTGTCAGTGCGTTGGTGGTCCTTGCGGTTGATGACCTGCTCGAGGCCATCGAGNACGATGTCGAGCAGGGCTTCTGAAGACGCGCCTGTGTTGACGCGATCACGGGTCNGAAACGCGCTCGGTGCGGCCGGTGTTGAAATCGGCCGCCAGGCACAGGTGCTTTCCATCNTGCGCAGCGCTGGCGANAATCCGCGCCAGTGAGCGTTTGCGGGCTGAAAGCCTTGCTTCAGCTTGCCTGCGAGGCGGNTGTCGCGCCGTAGCGACGATCCGTGACCTCGGCCCGCAGCACCTCCAGTTCGGCGGTCAGTGCGAGGCGACCTGCCTTGGAGGCCGGATCTTCCGGGTAGTACGCAAGTTCAGTCGCCGGATCACCCGCGATCCGCGTTCCGGTCAACACTCTCGGTTCGTCGTAGTCGTACGGGCACGCCCNGTGCAGCAGCGCGCGGTTGTCCCAGAGCAGAGTGTCACCCACCTGCCAGTGGTGGGTGTACACGCGCGACGGGTCGGACACGACGAAGTCCACCANGGATCGCAGCAATGCGCGACTTTCGTCCCGCGGCAGGCCGGGGATTCCAAACGCGTGCCTGCCAACGAAGAGGTTTCTGACTCCGGTCTCGGGATGTACTTTCACCAACGGGCGCAGGTACGCTTCGCCGTGATAGATGGTGTCGTCGGCCTGAGGCGGAAAGTCGCCGACGTCGTTGGCCTGTGAGAACTGCGTCGAGTGGTAGGCGGACAGGTGTTCGATCTTGTCTTTGGTGGCCTGATCGAGAGCGGCGTATCCTGCCCGCATGTCCGCAAGTTCGGTTTCGCCGCCCTCGGCGGGTACCGTCACTGCCGAGAGCATGGCGCACTTGCTGCTGATCGGTTTGTACGTCGAGTCGGTATGCCAGGCTTCGTTGCCCACGTTCGTGCGCATCCGCTGTGTGTCGATGCCGTAGACACGCCCGAAGCTGCCGTCACCGTGCTTTTCCTGGTTGGCCATGGGCGCCGCGCCGAACTCCAGTTCACCGAAGCGGGTTCCGAAGTCGATGTTTTCCTGGTCGCTGAGATGCTGGTCGGGAAATGCGAGAAAGCCGTATTCGAGAAGGCCTGCATGCAGCGCCGAGAACTCATCGTCCGTCAGGCGCGCCAGACGCACGCCCGTGACGACAGCACCGAAGGTCTTGCCCGCGACCGGTTCGAAATGGATCGAGCCCATATGTTTTCCCCTTTGAAGAAGCCACCCCCACCCTAGAACACACGATCTGCGACGGCAACGTCCTGCGGGGACGTGTTGCGCCGGAGCGGCACACTCCGCACACTCGCGCGGTCGCATGAGGTGATACAGCTATGACTGATCGGATCGTTGCGGTGTTCCCCTGTCGTAAAGACGAGGTCGCCGCGATGGAGGAGGGGTTCCGGGCGTCGCTCGGTGATACGCGTGCGTATGACGGATGCCTTGATATTGAAGTGACATTCGAGGCGGAGACGTCCACGTTTGTGGTGATCCAGGAGTGGGAGTCGGTTGCACACTACGATCGTTATCTCGCGTGGCGCGTCGAAAACGGGCTCTATCGCATGTTCGACCGTGTGCTCGAAGGCGGGCATGACGCTTTTCGCGTTTATCGGCTGGGGAAGAAGCCGGAGCTCTAGTGACTGCGGAACTGCTGACGGAGACGTTTGTCGTAGACCGGCTGCCGCGGCAGGTCTGGGATGCGCTGGAGTTGCCTCCGGAGACTGGTTGCGTGACCCACGTCCCTGCACTCGGTGGTGAGGTGACCTTGCTTGAACGGGATCCGGAACGCCTGGTGCGGTTCGCGTGCGCCGATCCACCGTGCGAGATTCAACTACGCTTCGAGCCTGTGACTGCAGCGGGTTGGCCGACGCGCGTTGTCGCGGGTTCGACCCAGGCTTCGGCATCCGGCCCCGAGCGGGAAGACCGGGCGGAGCGTTGGCGGCTCTACGTTGCGGAATTGCAGCTGTGGCTCGCGCACGAAGTCACAGCCAACGCCAGTGGCGCCTCGGCCCTGGGCCTTGCAGCCGAAGATGTGGGCTATGGGCTGCGGGTGTCTGCCGTCGCCGTCGCGTCGCCGTTTGTCGGCGCCGGTTTGCAGGACGGGGACGTACTGCTCGCCGTCCATGGCGTTCGTGTGCTGACCCGGGAGGCATTGCGCGGTGTGCTGATGGGCTGCGCGGGCAACCCGGTCGAGATCGTCTGGACACGCGGCACGTTGCTGATGAGTGCGCGCGTCATGTACGAGGGATGATCGCGGCGTCGGGGCGTAGTGCCGCGGCGTTGCTACGACGGCTGACGCAGCCGGGCAATCTTGCGGTACAGCACCCGCTCCGACACGCCCAGCCGTTCCGCCAGCTCCTTTCTGCTGCCGCTGTGGTGCGCGAGTACCTGTGCAAGGTAGCGTTGCTCGAGTGCTTCCAGGGGAACAAGTCGTCTTTCTGGTCGCGTTCTTTGCCGGAGTCCTCCTCTACGAGACCGTCAGCGCGCGGTTGCGCTCGTCATCCCCTGCAACTGCGGGCGACGGCTGATCCGGTCAACCGTGCGATGATGCGGCCCTTCCTACTCACCTATGGACGGCTATGGTCACCACGCTCACGCTGCGCAACATCCGGGCCCGCGCGGTCTCACTGACACTGCAGCGCCCGGTGGTCGCGAAGATCGCGACGATCCGGCAGTGGCCGTTGATTCTCATCGACCTTGAGACCGAAGAAGGCATCACCGGTCGGGCCTACCTCGAACCCTACATCGAGAAGTCGATGAACTACCTCGTGCCGGCCCTCAACGACCTGGGCGATGAGCTGAAAGGCCAGCCGGTTGCGCCAATTCCGCTCTACGAGATGGCTCGGAAGACGCTGCATTTCGTCGGCTATGAAGGCCTTTCGATGATTGCTGTCGCGGGACTGGACATGGCCGCGTGGGATGCCGTCGCGAGGGCCGCGAATCAGCCGTTGTGTGCGTACCTCGGCGGAACCGTCGGCCCCGTCACCTCCTACAACAGCAACGGACTGTGGCTGCAGTCGCCGGCCGAGGTCGCCGCGGAGGCGCTCGAGTTACGTGAGGAGGGCGGGTTCACCGGGCTCAAGCTGCGTCTGGGCCGCGAGAAGATCGCAGACGACCACGCGACAATCGATGCGGTCCGGCAGGCCGTTGGCGACGACATGCAGCTCATGATCGACTACAACCAGGCGCTGTCGATGGCGGACGCGCTTGATCGCTGTCACCGGATCGACGACCTCGGCCTTGCATGGATCGAAGAGCCGGTGCTTTACGACAACTACGAAGGCTACGCGCAGCTTGCGGCGCAACTCAAGACACCGTTGCAGATCGGCGAGAACTTCTACGGCCCGCGGGAACTGCACAAGGCGTTGCGGATGCGTGCGTGTGACCTGGTCATGCCTGACTTCATGCGGATCGGAGGCGTGACCGGCTGGATGCGCTCCGCCGCGATTGCGGGAGCATGGGGCGTGCCGATGTCGACGCACCTCTACCCCGAGGTGGGTGCACACGTGATGCGCGTGACAGAGACCGCGCACTGGCTCGAGTGGCAGAACTGGGCGGATCCGATCCTGCAGGAGCCTTACGCCGTAAAGGACGGTGAACTCGTCATTCCTGACAGGCCCGGACTGGGGCTCGAGTGGGATGAGTCTGCGGTGAAGGCGAACGCCTGGGGCTGAACCTGTCGGAGCCAGACCTGGCCCGGTTGCGGGCCGCAGCAATCATCGCGGGCTCGTACAATCCATCCGAACCTTGTTGCAGGGGTGAAGCCGTGCATCCTCCAGAAACATGAAGGTCCTCATCGCGGGCGGCGGGATCGGCGGGATCACGGCGGCCCTGTGTCTCGCGCGCGACGGTCACGAGATCACGGTATTCGAGCAAGCCGAGTCGTTCGGGGAAGTTGGGGCGGGGATTCAGCTGTCCCCGAACTGCACCAGGGTGCTCCACTGGCTCGGTCTCGAGGACGCGCTCAGGGCGAGCGGATTCCTGCCGGTCGCAACGCAGATTCGAAGTTGGGACACAGGGCATGTCATCTCGGAGTCGCCGCTCGGAGATGCCGCCGTTGCGAGGTTCGGAGCCCCGTATTACCACATCCACCGCGGAGACCTGCTGGCGCTGCTGGTCGCCGCGGCAGAGCGGGCGACCAACATCTGCCTGCGGACGGGAGCCCGCGTGACGGGGTTCGAGCCGGCGTCGGGCAAGGTTCGGATCGCGACGGCCGGCGCGACAGACGAGGGTGACCTGCTCATCGGCGCGGACGGCATCCATTCCGGGGTCCGCGCTGCGCTCTGGGGTAATGAGACGCCCACCTTTACAGGTCACGTCGCGTGGCGCGCGATGGTGCGCGTTGCGGATCTGCCCGAGGGCTTGGTCCGACCGATGTCGACGGTCTGGTGGGGACCCGGGCGCCACTTCGTCCACTACTACGTGCGTCGCGGCGAACTCGTGAATTGTGTCTGTGTGGTTGAGAAAACGGGCTGGGAGGTCGAATCCTGGACGGAGCGGGGCGACTACGAAGCGTTCAGGGCAGACTTCGCAGGGTGGCACGGCGACGTTCAGCGCCTGATCGATCGGGTCGACCGCACGTCGCTCTATCAGTGGGCACTGTTTGACCGGCCGCCGATGGCTGCGTGGGGCAAAGGCCGTGTCACGTTGTTGGGCGACGCGTGCCATCCGACGCTTCCGTTCATGGCACAGGGCGCGGCGATGGCGATCGAAGATGGCGCGGTGCTTGCCGCGTGTCTGCGGCGTGACGAGGAGGTCAGCGTTGCGCTCGGGCGTTACGAGAATCTGCGTCGGGCGCGCACCGCAAAGGTTCAGCGGGGCTCGCGCAGGAACGGTGCCGTGTTCCACATGTCCGGCATCGGGGCATGGTTCAGGGACAGGGTCGCGGGGAAGGCTTCGGCGAGAGCGCTGCACCCGATTTACGGGTTTGATGTGCTGCACGAAGTCCTCGACTGACCGCTTGCCGGAATGCGGGACGTCAGCGCAACGTGTGAGTCCCCGACCGCCTCGTTGCAGCAGAGCGCACGGCGCCAAAGTAGTGTGAGGTCCACAGGACGCACAGGACGGTCGCGATGGCAGAGAACAAGACCAGACCAACGACCGCATCGGTCGACGGTTTCGTCAACGCGGCCGAAAACAACAGGCGGCGGCGTGATGCCCGCGTTGCGCTCGAGCTGTACGAGTCGGTCATCGGGCTGCCGGCGGTGATGTGGGGCTCGGTAATTGTGGGCTTCGGGCGGTACGCGTACCGGTATGCAAGCGGCCGCGAAGGGGTCGCTCCCGCTGCCGGGTTTTCACCGGGAAAGCGGAACATGACGTTCTACGTGGGCGACGAGTTTGATGATGCGGAGTCGCTTTACACCCAGCTGGGCAAACACAGGAAGTCGATCTCGTGCCTGTACATCAACAAGCTCGATGACGTTGATCTCGATGTGCTGCGTGAGATCGTGGCGCGCGATTTCGCGCGGTTCAGGGATCGTCAGTAGGGCGCGTGGCTCACGGGTTGGCCCGATGTGTGAGGCGAACCACCGTGACCGCGGGGCATGGACGTGACCGGGATGCACGTCTACCGATTCGTGACGGGTGAGAGGAACCAGCGCGACGCAGAATCGAGGGCGCGTCGAGCGGACCGGGTATCAGGTCTGCTTGCCCGATTGTTTGACGTTGCCCTTGACCTGGACGAAACGCTGCAGCGGAGCGTCGGAGACCTGCGGCGCGAGTACCGGACCCCGGGGTCCGGCCGCCGGCCGGTCAGGGGGTAAGCGAGCGCAGCTGCGCCGAAGGCTCAGCCGAAGCTGACCGCCCGCTCCTCCTCGACCTTTTCTTCGTCGACGTCGAGACCAAGGCCGATCCCATCGGGGGGATGGAAGTATCCAGCCTGCGGCTTGAGCGGGGTGCGCAGAAAGTGCTGGTAGATCTCGCCCAGCACCAGGTGGTACTCGAGCATCGGCGTTGTCATCGCGTTCAGCGTGAACGCGACCGGTGCGCTCGCGGCGGGTACGTAGACGTGCGGCACGAACGTGACGTCATAGGCAGTCACGAGCGCGTTGATCTTCATCATCTCGGTGAGCCCGCCCGCCCAGATCGGTTCGAACTGGTAGACGTCCAGCATGTCTGCGTCGAGCATCTCCTTCACGCTCCAGCGGGTGAAGTCGTGCTCGCCGCCCGCGATAGGAACCGGGCTCGTGCTCTTGAGGTATGCGTAGCTGTCCCGCAGCGCGTACTGCACGGGCTCCTCGATCCAGGCGGGATCGTACGCCGCGAGCGACCTTGCCATGCGCAACGTGTAGTCGACCCCCCAGTTCGCCCAGGCGTCGATCATCACCTTGACGTCCGGCCCCGCGCCATCGCGGAGCGCTTCCATCAGATGGATGTTGGCGCGCTCGCCGTCGAGGCCGTCGCCGACTCCGCGGCGGAAGAACCATTTGGTCCCTGTGAATCCCTGTTCGCGGATCGACGCGGCGCGCTCGGCAGCCTTGTCGGGGTCGAGCGAGTAGCCAGCCGTACTCGCGTATGCCGGGATTCGCTCCTGCACCGCGCCGCCCAGCAGGGCGAGGACGGGCTGATTGAGCCACTTGGCCCGGATGTCCCACAAGGCGTAGTCAACGTGGCTGATGGCGATCATGTTGTCGCCGCTTCGTCCGTTCGGCGCATTGCGATACATGACGTCCCACAGATACTCGGTCCGGATGGGGTCCTGGCCGATCAGGAGCGGGCGCAATTGGGTTGCGATGTAATACGCGGTCGCGTCGCCGGTCAGAGGACCTACGACGCCCGTAACGCCCTCGTCAGTCTCGACGTTGAGGAATGTCTGCTTGATCTGATAGCGCCCGTCACTCCTCGCCGGGAAGGCCCGGCGGGTGGAGTCTTCGACGTTGAGACCCCGGTATGCTGGATAGATGTCCAGCGGTCGTGCGCCGCGTTCTTCCCACAGTTCGCCGTCGTAGGCCATGGCGCCCGTGAGTTGACGCAGCTTCAGATCCGTAATTTTCACACGAGTGTCCTAAAGTAAAGTGCCGTCCTGAACAAAGTGCCGCGTGGTTCTGGTGAGCAGCCGGGGCGATGCGGTCCCCGGTTGCATGGTCCTGCGTTGAGCGACCGATCGTGATGCCGGTTATGGCGCTCGTGTCGTCCATGTGGCTGATCACCGCGCGGCGGACATCATCGTCGGTCACGCGCGTTCACGCCAGGCACTGAAGCTCAACCTGGCGAAACACGCCGCTGCCTGTTCATCTCCCGTCAGAATAGCGCCGTAACTCGATCCTCGCAGCAGGAACGGCCTGAAGGACCGGGCGTTCAGGCGTCCTTGTTGAACATGGCGTCCACCCGCCACTGGGCCCACTGCGCCTGGTATTGCTTGTTGCGTCCGAGCGACGTCCCCGCGTCAACGATGATGTTTTCGCCCGAGATATGGCGGCTCTCGTTTGATGCAAGGAAGACCGCCGTATGCCCGATGTCGTCCGGCGTGCCCGCGCGCCTGAGCGGAATGTGCTCATCGTAAACCGCCGAGAGCCTCTGGACTGCCGCCTCGGTCTCTTCATTGGTCATGTTCGCCTGTGCTGGACCGAGGAAGATCGGCGTCATGACGCCACCGGGAGAGATGCAGTTGAGACGGATGCTGAACTCACCAAGATCAATGGCGAGACAGCGTGTCATGTGGATCACGGCGGCCTTGCCTGCCGAGTACAGCATCGAGCCGTAACCGACGCCGACGCCCGCGATCGACGCGTTGTTGATGATGCTGCCTCCGCCCTGCTGCTTCATGTACGGCACTACGTGCTTGATGCCGAGAAGCACGGAGCCAACCTGCAGGTCCATGGCGGTCTGGAAAGTCTCGAATGGCATCTCGTCAATCGGGGTGCCGGGTGACCCTGAACTTGCGTTGTTGAAGAGTGAGTCGATGCGGCCCCAGCGTTCGACAGCCGTCGCGACCATCGCTTCGATATCGGACTCGCTGGTCACGTCGGTACGGATGAAGTGGGCGTTGTCGCCGAGTCGTTCAGCGAGTTCGCGGCCCTTGTCTTCGCGCCGGGCGGCGAGCAGCACCTTTGCGCCCTGCTCGATGAAAAGCTCCGCGGTTGAGAGTCCGATGCCGCTGGTGGCGCCGGTGATGATGGCGACGTGTTCGTCGAGTCGTCCGGACATGCTTGATGCTCCAATGAAGAATGGGCGGATTCTAGCGCCTGCGCCGGGGCCAGATCTGTCAGCGCGCGGCCAGCTCTCTCAGCAGTGCGCGGGTCCGCGCACGCTCCTCGGCGGAGCCGGCTTCGGACGCGACAAATGTCGTGACCCCAGCGTCCGCCAGATCATCGAGAGCGGCCGTGATCGCGTACTCATCCCCGGTGATCACGACGTCTCCCGGCCCACTGACGCCTTCGCGGTCGAACATCGCCCTGTAGGAGGGCAAGCCGCCGCGGGTTCGCTGAACCCGCGCTGATTGCCTGGCCGATCCCTTCCGGGTTGTCGGTGGCGGCGACCGGCAACGAAGCCACGATCTGCGGTGCGGGGCGCCAGACGGACTCGGCCGCCGCGCAGATACGAGGCACGATGTGCGAACGAATGGTCTTCGGCCCGACCCAGGCGAGTGTTGTGCCGTCCGCCCACGTCCCGGCAACCTTCAACGCCTGTGGCCCGATGCGGCGACGAGCACCGGGCAGGCCACTCGCGGCGGCGAGCCAAAGAACCCGGCGCTGGCCTGAAGGGTCTCGCCCGAGTAGTCGACACGCCCGTCCTGCAGCAGGGGCATGAGGATGGACAGGTACTCACGGAGGTGCCGGATCGGCTTCTCAAAAGGAATGCCGAGGTCCGCCATCATGACGGCGTGTGAGAGGCCGATTCCCAACGTGAAGCGCCCCTGACTGGCATTGGCGAGGGTGCGCGCCTGTCCCGCGAGCACCATGGGATGGCGCGGGAAGGTCGGAATGACCGCGGAGGCGAGTTCGATGTCCGGCACGGCCTGTGCGAGGAGCGTAAGTACTGTCAGTGCGTCGAGGCCGCCGGTTGGATGTTCGGCGATCGAATGTCTGCCGAGGCCGCCCCTTGTCAGAACCGTCAGTTCGATCGCCCTAGAGTTCGAATATGGCGTTCGATTTGCCTTCTTTTGCCCGTTCCTCCGCCACGATCCGCTGCATGCCGTCCCACTCGTGGTACATGTTGCAGAGCGCAAACTTGGAACGCTCGTAGGGGTTGTCGCCTTCTGACAGTTCGAGGAAACCGCCGTCCCACTCTCGATCAGGATGGTCCGAGTGCCCTTCGATGACGTGGTTGGGGTGGCGTTTCTTGTTGACCAGAGTAAAGATCGGGCTGCGTCGCGGCGCATCGCCATGTTCGTTGCGCGTCCCGCAGTGTGGGATGTGGTACATGGCAATCGTCGCGTCACCCGGCTGCATGAAGACCGGGGTCGGTTGCGGCCAGCGGCGACCATCCGGCGTCGTGGCACAGTGCTCGTCGGTGAACTGCTCATAGATTGCGGGCGGCAGATGGTTGTACCCGCAGCGATTGGGTACATCGTGGTTGAGACGTGGCCATCCCGGCCCCTCCGGTCCGAATCGGCTGCCTTCGCGATACTGCCAGCGAAAGAACTCCTCCATGGCGTGATGGGCGCCCCTCAATACGTTTGTTTGACCGCCTCCTTCCATTGTCTGGTCGCTGAGACAGACGAAGATGAACGCTGTAAAGCCGCCGAGCGAATTGGTCATGTCGGGGTCGTGGAAGAGCGGCGAGAAGTTGATTCCGGTGCTTTCGGCGCACCGACCGATGTCACCCATGCGACCGGTCTTGATGTAGCGCTCGTAAATCTCGCCGGGCGTGCCTTCCGCCGGTTCCTGCGGCGTCTGGTAAACGGCTTCACCGTCCATGTGCAGATTGGCGCCGAAATACGGAATGTCCTTGTCCCGATAGCCAAGCGCGTCAAAGTGATCGCCCGGCTTCTGGGACGGCGGTCGAACGATGTGGCGTGCGGCCGTAGGCGGATCGAACTCGCCCATGGCGTCGCGCAAAATGGACGTGAGCGGCGACTTGTTGATGAGATCTGTGAACTCAGTCGCGTGCATCATGTCGAGGCCATTTTCGCCTTCACGATATCGTCCCTGGGCAGTTACGATGAGTTCCTTTGGGATGATGTCCCGCAGGACGACGAACCCGTCCCGATAGAAGTCACGTTTCTCGTCGTCGCTGAGTTTCGCTTTCATTGGCGCTGCTCCAGTCTGCTGCACTGTTTGGACCGTTTTGACCTCGGCATAATCTACGCGCCTCGAAACGGAACCGGCAAGTCATTCGTGGTCTGCCTGTCAGCAGCCCGCGGTTCGATGTGTTNAATGAGATNGAGCCCTGAGTGAAACAAGCGACATTCGGGACCTGACGCAAGGGCAGGTCTCCGCGCACATGGTCCGCCTGTCCGGATTCATGATGATGAGCATGGTCTCGTTCATGGCCGCGAGCCTCGCCGAGATGATGTTCATTGGCCGCGTCGGGACCAACGAACTGGCGGCCATCAGTTTCACTTTTCCCGTCGTCTATACCCTGCAGGGGGTCTCGATGGGACTCGGGGTCGGGGCCTCTTCTGTGGTTGCCCGCGCGACCGGGCTCGGCGAGACCGAGCGCGTCAGGCGCCTTGTCACGCACTGCCTCATCCTTGGCACAGCCGTCTCGATCCTGCTCTCCGTGGGTACGTGGTTCGTGTTGCAGGACATCTTTGTGTTGCTGGGTGCGGAAGGCCAAGTGCTCGACCTGATCGTCGTCTACATGGAGATCTGGTTGATCGGGCTGCCGATCTTCACCATGACCTTCGTTGGGACGACGCTGCTCCGTGCGATTGGTGATGCCAAAACCCCGGGCTACCTCTCGGCGCTTGGTTCGGTGCTGCACATCATGTTCTCGCCGGCGTTCATCTTCGGCTTCGGGCCGATCCCCGCGCTCGGTCTCGAAGGCGCGGCAATCGCTTTCATTCTCGCCCGCCACCTGGCGTTTACGCTGTTTGTCTATTGCCTCGTGTTCCGCGATCGCATGCTGGTCGCGGACCTTGGCGACTTCGCCAAGTCGAGCCGGGACATCATGCACGTCGGGCTGCCGGCGATGGCGTCGAACATGATCATGCCGATCTCGATGAGCGTCATGACCCGTCTCCTCGCCGGCCACGGCGTTGTCGTTGTCGCCGGCTTCGGCGTGGCGTCGCGGATCGAGTCTTTGCTCGTCATGGTGATCTGGGCGGTCGGCATGAGCATCTCCCCGCTGGTGGGGCAGAACTGGGGTGCGGGTGCCTACGACCGGGTGCAGATCGCGACGCGGCTCGGTAACACGTTCGTGGTCCTGTATGGCGTCTTCGCCTACGGCGTCTTCGTCGCCGCCGGTGACTACATGGTCATGCTGCTGAACGACGACCCGGAAGTCATCGCCATGGCTTACGCCTATCTGCTCATCGCGCCTGTCGCAGTCGGCGCGAACGGCGTGATCAGCATTTCGACCAACAGTTTCAATGCGCTCGGCAAACCAATGCCCGCCCTGGCGATCACGATTCTGCAGATGCTCGTCGTCAACATTCCGCTGATCCTTCTAGGAGACCTGCTGTGGGGGTATCGCGGCATCTACGCCGGGGGCGTCGTGACGACCGTGTTGGTCTCGATCGTGGCCTGGCTGTGGATACGCAGGACAATCTCGACCCGCACCGGACGAGCGCAGGCGGGCTCGGTGGTCGGTCCGTGACTCCGGGAGTCCTCCTCGACGCGTCCGCACCGATCTGCCTATGATCGGTACCCGCGGGAGGGGTTCACCCGCGCTGACGTTCGGGGTGTAGGCAATGCAACAGGAGAAGATCGACAACGCGGTCGCCGCGATCGCAGAGCAGGGCTTCCACATCATGGAAGGCGCGCTCGAGTCGGCGCTCGTCGACGAGGTGATGGACGAGATTCGCCGTCTCGAGGCCGATGCGGTGCCGCTCTCGCTGCAGAACCGGTTCCACGGCTTTCGCACCCAGCGTTACTACGACGTGCTGAACTACGGCGAGGTGTGGCAGCGGCTGGCGATCCATCCGCTGATTCTGCCGGTCGCGCGCGCGGTGTTGGGCGAAGACTGTCTGCTGAACACTTACGGCACGTCGATCATTGGGCCGGGCGAAGGTGCCCAGCGCATCCACGTCGACGACGGGCCGTTCATCGCATCCAACTCCAGCCTGCGGGACCGTCCGCCAACGGGCGCTGGACAGCCGCGGCGTTCGATTGTGCTCAACACGATGCTCGCGCTCTGCGACTTCACGGAGGCGATTGGCGCGACCCGCGTGGTGCCGGGCAGCAACCGGCTGCCGTACCCGCGCCGCGATGACGAAGCGGACTGGCTGGCCAAAAGCGTACCTGCGGAGATGCCCCGTGGCAGCGTGCTCTTCTTCGAGGGTCAGTGTTTTCACGCGGGCGGTGCGAATACCACCGAAGACCGGCGCTACGCGGTCAGCATTGACTACTGTGCCGGCTACCTGCGCACCCAGGAGAACTTCCTGCTCAGCCTGCCCCGGGAACGCGTGGCCGCCTTCCCGGAAGACCTGAAGCGCCTGGTCGGACTCTCCAAGAGCACTGGTGGGCTGGGGCACGTCTACAACCATGAACCGGACGCACTCATGCAACGTGTCGCCATGCCCGCGACTCCGCAGGACGGACAGGGCAATCCGCGGGAATCGGGCAGGTAGCGGTTGATCGCGAAGCCGGGAATTAACCGTCCTGGCGCGCCAACAGAAACATCCGCACCGCACGGTTGCGCCCGGCGACTGATGCGTTCGTGGTTGGCGGCTGATCGATTGCGCGCGTGATCAGATGTTGGTTGCGTCGGCAGGGTTCTCACCACAACATGGCACCACACCGGAGCCAGGATCAAACGATGCAGATTGGACTCTTTGCGTTCAGCACGGACTACTCGATGCCCATCGACCAATTGGCGATGGGTGCGGAAGAGCGGGGCTTTGACTCGATCTGGCTGCCCGAGCACACACACATCCCGGCGTCCCGGGAGACGCCGTACCCCGGCGGGGGAGAACTGCCCAAAGAATACGCGCACACCCTCGATCCGTTCGTGGCACTTGGAATTGCGGCGGGGGTGACTTATTGGGTCCTTTGATCTGAATGTAGGCCTCCAGCGCACCGCTCATCAAAGGTAGCTCAGATGAATACGCGGATCTGGCGTGGACCAGAAGTTCAGCGGCGGGGACCTCCATGCGCTTTA
>PBVL01000051.1 GCA_002728675.1 Gammaproteobacteria bacterium | reverse complement strand
CTTACCACGCTTTAGCACCCCTCGGACGCACTCCTCCGGCAGAGACAGGAGAACTCCACCGGCACGTCCGCCCGGGCGCGCGCAAGTGCAAGACGCTGTTCGAGCATCTGCACTTCGGTGTCACGACCGAGGCGCGTCAGGCACTCCACGATCCCGGCAAGACTCCAGACGTTGTCGGGATGTTGGCAGGGGCGCGCCAGCGTCGCGTCGAAGCCGAAGTCCGCGGCGTACACGCCCAGCGCCTCCTCGACCCGGTCCTGTTCGAGGAGGAGTGCGCCCAACGCATGACGCGTCGGCTGCATCCACACCCAGGGCTCGTCATACGGCAGCGCGTCATCCAGATCCACGGCCCGGCGAAGATGAGCGAAACCCGCATCGACGGTGCCCCTGCGGTATTCCAGTTCGCCGCGGAGCATCGCCCCGGCGATTGCGAGGATGTCCTGGTAGGTGTTGTTGAAGACGTAGCGGGTGTCGGGAACGCGGGCGCGCGCGGTGTCGAAGAGGGCGGCTTCCGCGGCGGCGTCGGCGACGCGATCGGTGACGGCGTACGCAACGGCTCGTACGTAGTGCAGCATCGCGGTCGTGGTGCAGTAGAGGTCGCGATCATCCGGGAAGGGCGTTGCGATAATCTGCTCCCACAGTCCAAATCGGATCAGCACGTGCAGCCGCATTGGGACGAACCCCTCCAGCCGATCGGCCATTGGGGGGTGTTCGACGCTGAGCAGTTCGGTGGTGAGGAGCGCGGCCATTTCGTTGCCGGCTTCGAGCGCGCGGCGCGAGTCAGCGAGAAACATCGCGCCGTAGAGTTTGAAGTGATAGTTGTGGCAGCGATAGAGCGAGTAGAAGTTGATCGCTCCGTCGCGCGCCAGCGCCAGTCCGTCAGCGTCGATGGCTGCCTGATTGGACGTCACGAAACGCTCATAGTGTCCGCACAGCACGTCGATGTGGGTGGGCATGTGTTGCAGATGCTCCGCGTCGGGGACGAGGTCCCTGAGCGCGTCACCTGCGGGCAGCGCCTCCTCGGGCGTTGGTGACATTTCCATCAGTTGGATGTAGATGTGGAGTGGCCCCGGGTGCGCCGTACCTCCCTCGTTAGTCATCGCGGCTTCGAGGACCTGCCGCGCCTCTTCCGTATCCGCGCCCGCGGCGGGGCTGCCGCTTGCAAGGTCCCAGAGGGCCCACGGCGTGCGATTCATCAGGGCTTCTGCGAAGAGGGCGGCAACGTCAGGGTCTCCCGTGTGCCTAGCGTATACGGCGCGCATCGAGTCCGCTTAGCGATCATGCCCGGCGGCCTGTTCCGTGCGGTCAGCCGGATATCGTGCGACGAGCGCGCGGGTGAGATCGGCTTCGAGGTCGGTCGCGTTCGCGGCGCAGCGTTGCGCCTCGGCGAGCGCCAAGCGGGTGTCGTCGAGGGCGGCTGCCATCTCGTCCTCGCCAAACGCGTCCCAGTCCTTGTTGTAGTTGGGACCGGTGGCGTACGCGATGCCCCAGTGATTCATGCAGCAGTCGGGGTCGGCAGCGAGACCGTTGGCAAAACAGCGCAATGCTTCCTCGTGGTGAAAGCCATAACACCAGACCAGGCCGCGGCTGAACCAAAGGCTGGCGTCCGGGTGTGCAGCGGTGATGGCCCGGGTGTAGTCGCCGAGGTGGTAGTAGTCGTCCATTACCCTTGATCCTCCATCGCCCGCCCTGGGGCGTCTACTCGTGGACCGGGATGCAGCGGAACGGTATGTTGCGGTCGCCTTGGAGGAGCCCTGTGATACGCGCAGTCATCTTCGATCTCGACGGAACGTTGGTCAGAACCCGGCTCGATTTCGCCGGGTTGCGTCGNCAATTGGGATTCCCCGAAGGCGTGGGCATCCTCGAACACATCGAGTCTCTGACGGGCGTGGCGCGCCAGTCGGCNNCCGCCGCCGTCGAGGCTCACGAGATGGACTGTGCGGCGACCGCAACGTGGATGCCGGGCGCCNTGGATCTGCTCGCTTCGCTGCGCGGCGCCGAACTGCCGTGGGGCGTCGTGACCCGCAACACACGGCAGGCGGCACGCGTGGTCCTCGGACGGCTGACCGATCACTCGTATACCCTGCTCGCCCGGGAAGACTGCCCGCCGAAACCGGATCCGAGCGGACCGCTGTCCCTGGCGCAGGCGTGGAACGTGCCGCCTCGGGACGTGTTGTTCGTGGGCGACTTCATCTATGACCTGCAGGCCGCGCACGCGGCTGGCATGCCGAGTTGCCTTTATGCCCCCGCGTTTCAGCCGCGCCCCGACCTCGAAGCCGATGCGGATCACGTTGTCCGGGAGTTGGCGGAAGTTCGCCAACTGGTGCTGGGGCCCACATCGACACACTGAGTCCTGAAGGCCGGTTCCACCGGCTTGTAACATTTCGTGGGTGAGGCGGGTCCATTAGGGCATACTGATTCGATCCGTCGCGCAACGGCGCCGGAACGGGATCGTTCTCTCATCAACATGCTCTAAGGAGATCGAAATGACGCTGAAGACGAACATTGCCGGCGCTCTGATTGCTGGCGCGGCGCTCGCCGTATCCGGTGGCGTGGACGCCAAACCGAACAGTCAACTGGCCCTCTCCGCCGATGCCCCGGCGAAGGTGAAGGAGTCGTTCTCGCAGTGGCAGGAGGGAAAACGCCTGCGCGGACGCAAAGACAAGTGCTACGGCATTGCGCTGGCCGGCGAAAACGACTGCAAGGCGGGCAAGGGCACAAGCTGCGAAGGCTCATCGACGGTCGACTTCCAGGGGAACGCCTGGACCTACGCACCGAAGGGCAGCTGCGAGTTCATCGAAACGCCGAACGGTGAGGCGTCCCTCGCTGCGCTCGATCGGGACAATCCGTAAGTTGCCGGGAACGGAGGAAGCAGCGGGAGCATGAGTCCCGGGATTCCACCTTCGGAGCCGTCCATGCTCCCGTGCTCGGCCGGCCTTGGTCTCAAGCCGCCGCACTTTGCGGATGCGGCAGCGGCGCTCTCCGGCGCCGAAGCGAAAGCCCTCTGGTTCGAGGTCCATCCCGAGAACTACATGGGCATCGGTGGGCCGCGACTGCGGGCGCTCGAGGGGATTGCCGCAAGGGCGGCGCTCAGTCTGCACGGCGTTGGCGCGTCTCTCGGCGGTCCCGATTTGCCGGATCCTGCACATCTCGCGCGGCTGCGCTCCCTCGTCGAGCGTTTTCAGCCAGCCGCCGTTTCGGAACATGCGGTGTGGTCACGCGTGGGCGGACGCTACTTCGCGGACCTGTTGCCGCTGCCTCGTACGCGGGACATGCTTGTGCGACTGAGCGCCGGCGTCGACGCGATGCAATCGGCCATCGGTCGCCCGATCCTGCTGGAGAACCCCAGCAACTATCTCGACTTCGCAAGAGAGATGGACGAACCCGACTTTCTCGTCGAGGTGGCGCAGCGCACCGGCTGCGGCCTGCTGCTCGATGTGAACAATGTCTTCGTGTCCGCGTACAACACCGGGATCGACGCGCTTGCATGGATTCGCGCCATACCGGCCCGGCTTGTCGGAGAGATTCACGTTGCCGGGCACGCCCGGGACACCGGAGGCACGGATCTGCTGATCGACAGCCACGACGCACCCGTCACGGACGACGTCTGGTCTTTGCTGGGCTGTGCGCTCGAGCACACGGGGCCGCGTCCGGTACTGCTCGAACGTGACGGCAACCTGCCGGAGTTCGGCGCCCTGATGGATGAACGCGAGCGCGCGCTCGGGTGTTTTCCCGAGGCGGAGACCGGCCTCGCCGGGCAGCGCCGCCAGTGAGCGCGTTCTACGCCGAGTTCGATGCGTACCTGCGCGGCGAGAGGGAGCGGGTTGCGGGTGTTGACGATCAGCATGTCGGGCGCCTGCGCGTCTACCGCAACGGCAGCATCCGCTCCTGCACCGAGGTGCTGCGCAGCAACTACCCGACGGTGGCAGACCTTGCGGGCGGTGCACGGATGACCGAGCTGGCGGTTGGGTTCGTTTCGGCGCGGCCGCCCATCGAGGCGCATCTCACTTCGTATGGACGCGACTTCCCGGCGTGGCTGGCCAGCCTTGCCGAGCCGGACGTGCCGCCACTCGTGCCGTTTGCGCGTCTGGACCGCGGCTGGACGACGGCGTATTTCGCCCGCGACGAAGCAGGCTTCTCTCCGGCGCGAGCGGGTCGGCTGGCGGCGGAGGGCATCTTGGAAGAGTGCGTCGTGCGGCTGGCACAGCACGTTGCGCTGATCGACAACGACTGCGCGGCGCTGGACGACTGGGTGGCGCTGCGGGATGGCGGTTCGCCGTCGGGCGCGCTTGTGGACCGTCGTCAGCGTGTGGCGCTTTGGCGCGAGCAGGACGAGATTCGCTTCCGCGAAGTGGAGCCCGGAGAGTGGACGTTCCTGCGGGCGGCACAGCGGGGAGTCCCGCTGATCGAAGCAGGGGAGGCTGCGGTGGCGGTCGATTCCGAGTTCGACCTTGGTCCATTCTTTGCGGGGATCCTCGAGGCGGGCCTCCTCTGCGAGGCAGAACAGAGGGAGGCCTGAATGGCCCTGGGTCAACTGCGTGACGGATATGCCAGGCTGGGGCAGCGGCTGAGCACAGGGCTCGAGGACGTGACGCTGCTGGGGCTGCGTTTGCTCGCGGCCAGGGTGTTCTACGATTCGGGCATTGGCAAGTGGAACGGCTGGTTCGACTTCGACGAGCAGAAGTACGATCTCTTCCTCTATGAGTATTTCTGTCCGGACCCGGTGCGCGAGGGGGCGCTCCTGCTGTGTGACCCGCAGGCACTCGACTATGCCGAAGGATCTGCCGTGGTGAGCACGATCGAGTCGCTTGCCGTTCTCGCGGGGGTGATGGAAGTGCTCCTACCCGCGTTGCTGGTCTTTGGTCTGGTCACCCGGTTCGGTGCGTTCGGCCTGCTCGGCATGACGCTCTTCATTCAGCTTGCGGTGTTCCCGACCTGGGATCACTGGTGGAATCCCGCGGCCTGGTGGGCAGCCGTTCTGTTGATCCTGATGGTCCGCGGACCTGGTCGACTGTCCGTCGATCGACTCCTCGGTCTGGAGGGGCGTTCGTCGCGCTGAAGGGAGGCGATGGCGCAACAGGAGGCCCGGGCGGGGTCGAAGATGAACCACACGATGGTCCTGCCCCGGAGGAGTGGGAACCATGTGTACAGGGCCGGCGAGCGGCGATGAGCCGGGCATCATTTATCCGAATGGGTGAACCGGTTCGGCAGGGCGGCGAGGCCGAGTGCAGCCTCGACGCGTGCGCCAATCGCGAGCAACTCCCGGTCGGCGCCGTGCCGGCCGATCAGCGACAGCCCAACCGGCAGTCCGTCGACAAGCCCCATCGGAAGGGTGAGATGGGGGAAACCGGCCATGGCGGGGAGTGCCGCACAGCCCAAGGTCCCATCGTCGCCATTCTCGTGATCGATTCGCCAGGACGGACCGTTCGTGATCGTGACGAGTGCATGGAGGTCCGCTTCGTCCAGCGTGGCGTTGATCATCGAACCGGCCTCTTCGAGCAGGAGGTTGTGCGACTCCAGATACTCGGGGGCATCGAGCCCCTCCTTCAGTTCGGATGCTTCGAACACGTCCTGGCCAAGATGGGCGAGGGCCCCGGGATGCGCGTTGTTGTAGGCGATCAGTTCCTTCAGCGAATCGGGGGCGTTGCCTGGCCGGCTGGCGAGGTACGCGTTCAGGTCAGCCTTGAACTCGTAGAGCAGACGCGTGTACAGGTGCTTGCCGAGGGGTCTGTCGTCGGGCGCTTCGACGTGAACGAGCGCACCCACGGTTTGGAGCTTCCCGAACACGGAGCGGAACAGCGTTTCGACGTCTTCGGGGTGCCTGCCCGCGGTGATGAACGCCCCGAGCCGGATGGCTTGCGGCGCGTTCGTCCCGCTCGACTCGCCCGCGAGCACGGCATCGATCGCGGCCGCATCCGCCACACTTCGGGTCAGCGGCCCGGCGGTGTCCTGGGTGTGGCTGATGGGCACGATGTGCTCCGCGCTGACCCGTCCCACGGTGGGTTTCAGGCCCACAACGCCGTTGACCGACGCGGGGCTGACGATCGAACCGCTCGTTTCCGTCCCGATCGCAGCAAGGCAGAGCCCCGCGGCAACTCCGGCCGCCGACCCGGAACTGGAGCCGCTCGGGGTGTAGTCCGCCCTGTGGGGATTCATGCACTGGCCACCCACGTCGCTCCACCCCGACACCGAGCGGCTGGTCTGGAAGTTGGCCCACGCGGACAGGTTTGCCTTGCCGAGAATCACCGCGCCTGCGTCCCGAAGCGCGGTCACGAGCGGTGCGTCGCGGCCTGTCGGTGCGCCGGCAAGCGCCGTCGAACCCGCGGTAGTGGGCTGGTCCGCCGTCTCGATGTTGTCCTTGATGAGCATGGGGACGCCGAAGAGCGGCGCGGACTTGTCGGCCGACTGATCGAGTGCGTCAGC
The DNA here is from genome assembly GCA_002728675.1 of Gammaproteobacteria bacterium. GTDB lineage: Bacteria > Pseudomonadota > Gammaproteobacteria > Pseudomonadales > Azotimanducaceae. Next base: position 3,761 of record PBVL01000051.1, on the reverse strand, counting down.
CCGCGCGAGGGCGTTCGGGTTGACGGCGAGGACTGCCCGCAGTTCGGTGTTGTAGCGCTCGATGCGCTCGAGGCAGAAGGCAGTGACTTCCCGGACTGACAGAGCGCCGTGGCGGTAACGACTGAGCAGATTGGTAATCGTGGCCTGCTCGTCGAAGGGCATCAGATCAAGGTCCATGGTCATGAGTCCCGGCCCCGGCGTCTGTCAGCAACGGTGCAGGAGCGCCGCAATCTCGGTCTTATCAGCATTGTCCGGCACCGCTCCCAATGTCTCGAGCAACGGCATCAACTCCGCGGTCCCGACGTACCCCTGCGCACATGCCATGTGGATGAACCCCGACGGGTTGAACGTGCCCTCTTCATAGAACGCGAGGCGAATGCGCCATGTGTCCTTGTCGATGGTCTCGCGGCAGTGGCGGCAGCGGGCGCGGCCGCTCGACGCGCGTTCGACGCCCGCGATGCGCTGGAGGCGATGGTGTTCCGTTGCCGCCTGCAGTGCACTGCGGTCGACCTCTACGTCCCCGCCCTCTTCCAGGAACTCCGTGACGGCTTCTGGCCGCCGCCAGGTGGCGCAGGCGAGGTGGAACCAGAGCGTCATGTCGCCTTCGCCGTAGAGATTCGGCATGCGCTCGCCAAATCTCAGTTCACCCTTTTCGATGGGCCGCCCGCAGCCGCGACACTTCGCGCGGCCGCTGCTGGCGGGTTCGAGGACGTGGCTCATCCATGCTTCTTCTGAAGTGGGTGGACGCGAACGGGCAGGTGCAGGAAGCCCTTCACGAAGCTTGAGTAGACGCGTTCGGGTTCGCCGACGACCTCGACCATGTGAAAGCGCTTCATGATCTCTTCCCAGACGATCCTGAGCTGCATCTCCGCGAGGCGGTTGCCCATGCAGCGGTGGATGCCGAAGCCGAAGGACAGGTGGCGGCGTGCGTTGGGTCGGTCGATGATGAACTTATCCGCGTCCGGGATTGCGGTGTCGTCCCGGTTGCCGGAGACATACCACATGAGCAGTTGGTCGCCCTTGCGGATCTCCTTGCCGCCAAGTTCGATGTCCTGATTGGCCGTCCGCCGCATGTAGGCGAGCGGCGTCTGCCAGCGAATGATCTCTGAGACCATGTTCGGGATGAGGCCCGGATTCGCGCGCAGCTTTGCATACTCATCAGGGTTCTGGTTCAGCGCGAGGACGCCGCCCGAGATCGAGTTTCGGGTCGTATCGTTGCCGCCGACGATCAGCAGAATCAGATTGCCGAGAAACTCGTAGGGCTGCATGTCCTTCGTGTTCTCGCCGTGGGCAAGCATGGAGACNAGGTCCGTGCCGGGTTCTGTCTGCTGACTGCGTTCGTTCCACAGTTGCGTGAAGTAGCCGAGGCATTCCAGCATTTCCGCCCGGCGTTCTTCCTCGGTCTCAACGACGCCGCGGCCCGGCGCGGCGGTGGCGATGTCCGACCAGCGGGTGAGCTTGCGCCGTTCCTCGAACGGGAAGTCGAACAGGGTCGCCAGCATCTGTGTCGTCAGTTCGATGGATACGCGGTCCACCCAGTCGAAGGTCTCGCCGACCGGCAGATCATCGAGGATCTTTCCCGCCCGTTCGCGGATCGTGGATTCGAGGAGCTTGAGGTTGGGCGGCGCGACGACGCCGCTCACCGTTGCCCGCTGGAGATCGTGTTTCGGCGGGTCCATCGCGATGAACATGTCGATCGGCAACTCGTCGGCATCGGGTTCCTGATCGATCGGCGTGCCCAGCGTGATCCCGTGTGCGGACGAAAAGAGCTCGTGGTGTTTGTCCACGTACATGATGTCTTCGAAGCGGGTGACGGACCAGTAGCGGCCCGACCACGACATCTCGTTTAGATGCACCGGGTCGTCCCGACGCAGGCGCGCGAAGTGATCCCACAGGATGTCCTGCTCGAACAACCTGGGATCGATGGGATTGATATCTTCAATGGGCGCATGCCACGGGTCCGGGATCGGCGGTGGCGGCTTCTTTTCCCCGGCGGGGTTGTCGAGATCGATCGTGTCCGCTTCTCGTTTGCTTGATTGTTCGCTCATAGGCTTCTGCTCGGTGTTGCTGCATTCCGCTCCCGGGGCCGGGCATTGTAGGGGTTGTCTGGCTGCTTCCAAAGCCGTTAGGCTCATTTCCTCATTCGGGATCGAGATTGAAGATTGATGATGAAGTACCACCTCATCAGTTCAGTGACCTGACCCTGGGTCCAGCGCGCCGTGATCGTGATGCGCGCCAAAGGGATCGACGGTTCGTTCGACGACGGCGCGGACGGCCCACTCGCGTCCGGTTCCCGGTCGCCGTCGTCTGATGGCGCGGGCACCAGCGACGCGCTGATGTTCGAAGTGAGTTATGTGAATCTCGCGGACAAACCTGAGTGGTTTCTTGCGATTTCTCCACACGGCAAGGTGCCCGTCCTGGTTGTGGACGGTGAAGTGCTGTTCGAGTCGAACGCAATTGCCGAGTACCTCGAAGAGGTCCTGACGCCCGCGCTGCATCCGGCCAACCCGATTGCCCGCGCGCGCCACCGTGCCTGGACCGACTACGTGCCGACGTTCTCCGGCGCACTCGGCAAGGTGACCTACGCGCGTGACGCAGAATCGCTCGCTGAGGCCTGCGAGGCGGCGCGAACGCCCCTCGGGCGGCTCGAAGCCTCGGTCGACGCGGGTTACGTGCCGTTTCTGATGCGGTTTCTGATCTCTGATGCGCTGCTGCAAACCGGATTGCTGAACGAGTTTCCGGCGGTCAGGGACTGGGCTGCGCGGCTTGTCGCAGATGCACGGGTTCAGGACTCGGTTCCGGGTACCTTCGCGGACGCCTACGCCGGAGTGTTGCGCCGGCGCCGGACGCTCGCCGGGGAACGTCTCTGATCTGATGTCTCTGAACTGATGTTTCTGAAGTAAAGGGTGCTCAGGCTCACAACGGCACTGATCGGCGCACTCGCCCCGCCACTCGCGATTGCCTGGCTCTGGTTCGGAACGTGGTCGCCCATGCCCGACGTCATCGTCACGGCGACGCTGCATGTGGCCTTCCTCGGTCTGCCCGCACTCGTGCTGCACTTCGTGATTGCGCCGCTGCGCTGGTGGACGCTGATCGGGCTGGGTGCCCTGTGCGCCACGCTCCCAACGGCAGTCTGGTCCTGGCCGTTGATGGTGCCGCCCGCGCCCACGGTAGAAGAGTGGGCGGGCTACGGCGCAGCGGTTGGCGTGATGGCGGGTTACGGCGCCATCGCGGGCCTGGGCTTCTGGCTCGTGTGGGCGTTCTGGAATCGCATCGATGCGTTGCTCGAAGCGCGGGTCCAATGAGCCGGGCACGGGCAGAGCTTCGTGGGGTCTTGCGTTAGAGTCTGAGTTCCACCGAACGAGACGAAGCGACGGCTAAATGCTCGAACACCGCCTGACCGAAATCGAGGAACAGGGCTACACAGTCATCCCGAACTGGCTTGGGGAAGACCGACTCGCACAGTTGCACGAGGATCTGATCCGCGACGTCAATCCCATTCGCGAGCTGATGCCGCCGGACGAGACCACGGTCCGCGCCCACAACCTGCTGGGCAAGACGCGCTGTGTCGACGACCTGGTGTGCGACGAGCGCCCCGTTGCCCTCGTCCACGGCGTGTTGGGAGAATACGTGCAGGTATCGGTCGTCGCGATGTTCGACCTGCTGCCGGGCGCAAAGGCACAGGCGCTGCACCAGGACGACGGACTCTGGCCGATGCCGCGCCCCATCCTCCCTTCGTCGCCAACGCGGTCATCGCGGTC
>PBVL01000050.1 GCA_002728675.1 Gammaproteobacteria bacterium | reverse complement strand
AACTACCACCACCGCAACGTGCGTGACGCCTCGACGGGCCTCGTCGCGCCGAAGATCCGCAAGGATCTGAACATCCCCGCCGCGACCCAGCAGGCGGCCCGGGCGACGTTGACCAATGCGCTGACGACGCTCGACACCGGCTGGCTGGCGAACCGCCGATACATGACCGGCGATTCCCTCACGATCGCGGACTTCGCGGCCTACGTCGAGATTGGTCAGCTCCAGCCCGAGTTCACCAACGTCTACGACTTTGCGCCCTTCCCGAATGTGCGGCGGTGGCTCGACGACATGACCGCCGTCGACAGCCACGACGACGTCCACGTCGTCCTGGCCGAACTTGGCGACATCAGCCAGGAGGAGCCGGCCATGGATACCATCCGCAACGCGAACAAGAACGCGCTGCGTACCCTGAAAGCACGCCTCGCCGATCTGCGCTGACGACTCCGCCGAGGCGAAAACCCACCGCTACCAGGTGTCCACCCACTTGTGTTTCTTGCCGTCCCTGGGTGTCACCGGCGGCGCCGAATTGAGCCCCATGATGAGCCACGAGCGCGTGGTCGCGGGATCGATCACGTCGTCCACCTCGTTGACGGTCGCAGCGTTGAGGGCTCTCGACCAGGCGTAGGCGTCCGCGACGTACTTGTCGTAGCGCGCTTTCCGTTCCTGGATGTTCTCGATCGCGGCCAGTTCGGCTCGCCGGCCGAGTTTGACCGATCCCTCCAGGCCCATCCCGGCGAACTCCCCCGTGGGCCAGGAAATCGAGAAGAACGTCTCATCGAAGCTGCCCGTCGCCATCGCGAGCGCACCCAGTCCGTAGGACTTGCGCAGCACGCAGACGAAGTACGGCACGGTGAGGTTGGCCCCCGCGACGTACAGGCGGCCGCAGTGACGAATAAGCGCGGTCTTCTCCGCCTCCGGACCCACCATGTTGCCCGGTGTGTCGACGAGCGACAGGATCGGGATGTCGAACGCGTCACACAGCTGCATGAACCGCGCCGCCTTGTCCGCGCCCTCCGCGTCGACTGCGCCTCCCGTCGGCGAGTTCGAATTGTTGGCAACGACGCCGAGTGGTCTGCCTTCGACGCGGATGAACGCCGTGACCATCGAGAGACCAAACTTCGGCCGGAGTTCGAGCATCGAACCCTCGTCGCCGAGCGTCTCGATCACGGTACGGACGTTGTAAACCGCCCGTCGGTTCTCGGGCACGATGTGGCGCAGAATCCGCTGATCGCTCTCCTGCCAGGTCTTCGCGCGACCCTGGAAGAAGGAAAGATAGTGTTTGGCGACCGCGGTCGCTTCCTCCTCGTCTTCGACGAGAATGTCGATCACCCCGTTCGGCTGCTGGATCTCGACCGGCCCCACTTCGGACGGCGCATAGGCACCGAGGCCCCCGCCTTCGATGACGGCAGGCCCGCCAATCCCGATGCTGGAGTCCCTGGTCGCGATGATGACGTCGCAGGCGCCGAGCAGCACGACGTTCCCCGCAAAGCAGTAGCCGGAGTTCACGCCGACGATCGGGACGAGCCCGGAGAGCTTGCCCAGCTCACGCCAGGTTCTCGTGGAAAGCCCGCCGACAGACGTCGCGTTGGGGCCTCCGCCCGCACGCGGTCCTCCGTGGGTCCTGCCGCCGCCGCCCTCCGTGTAGAGCACCACCGGGAGCTTCGCCTGAAGCGCGACGCCGAACATGCGGTCCTGCTTCTGGTGGTTCTTACCGCCCTGCGTGCCTGCAAGCACCGTGTAGTCGTACGACATCGCCACGCAGCGCGCATTCTCTTCGCCGACGATGTCGCCGTTGACGCGCCCCACGCCCATGACCATGGCGTCGGCGGCGGTCTTGATGATGCGCTCTTCGAGTTCTTCATGGGTGTCCGAAGGGAACCGCGTTGCCGTCACGAGCGGGCCATACTCGAAGAAGGAGCCGTCATCACACAGATCGAGGATGTTCTCTCTCGCCGTTCGCTTGCCCGCGTTGTGCCGTCTCGCGGTTGCATCCACCCGCGCTTCATCCCGAGTCAGGCTGCGGAAGTGTTCAACCTCGGCGACGTCCGGGCGGATGGCATCGAGGTCTATCTCCTCTCCTGACTCGTAAACCCCTTCGACGTCCTGCGGCTCGACGAACGCGACCGGCGTGCCCTCGAAGATCGTGTCGCCCACCTCGAGCGCCACTTCGCGTACGACCCCCGCGGTCTCAGACAAGACCACGTGTTCCATCTTGAGCGCTTCCATGACCGCGACCGGCTGCTTCAGTTGCACGGTGTCGCCTTCGGCCACCGCGATCGAGATGATCATGCCCTGCAGAGGCGCCTCGACCGGTACGGTGCCGGCCGGGCCTTCCACAACCGGTGCTGCGGGAGCCGCGGGGGAAGCGGCGGGGCCGCTGGCACCGCCCTTCAGATTGAGCACAGCGAGCGGATCGTCAGGATCAACCCGCGTACCGGCCATCTGCACCTCACGCTCAGGGGAGAAGTAGCGTGCGCGTTCGGCCTCCTGGTCGAGCAATGCGTCGATGTTCTCTTCGACAAAACGCGTGTGGATCGCGCCGTCTTCGAACGACGCCGTCTTCAGCAACGCGCCGAGGAACTCCGTGTTGCTGCGGGCGCCCTCGATCTTGAATTCGGCAAGCGCGCGCCGGGTCTTGCGCAGCGCGGCGCCAAGATCCGGTCCGTTGACGATCAGCTTCGCGAGCAGCGAGTCGTAGTGAATGCTTGTCGCATAACCTGAGTAGCCAAACCCGTCGACGCGGATGCCCGGACCCGCGGGTGGCTCGTATGCTGACAGCACCCCGCCGCCCGGCCGGGAGGAGCCNTCGCGCGCCATCGTCTCCAGATTGACGCGCACCTGGACCGAAGTGCCNCGCGGCTGCGGCACGGATTGTTGCGTCAGGCCCTGGTCGGCAAGGGTTGCGCCGCCAGCGACGGCCAACTGCAGAGCGACCAGATCAAAGCCGGTGACTTCCTCAGTCACGGTGTGCTCTACCTGGAGGCGCGCGTTCGCTTCCATGAACACAAAGCGTTCGGCTACCTCCGGCCGGGCATCAACGAGAAACTCAATCGTGCCGACGCCGCGATAGTTGATCCGCCGCGCCAGCTGGACCGCGGCTTCGTGCATAGACGCACGCGTCTCGTCGGCGAGCGCAAACGCCGGCGCAATCTCGACGAGCTTCTGGCGCTGACGCTGCAGCGAACACTCGCGATCCCAGAAGTGAATGGCGTCGCCAGTCCCATCGCCAAGGACCTGAACTTCCACATGACGCGCAAACGGCAGGAGTTCCTCGACGTAGAGATCTCCCGAACCGAACGCCGCGGATGCCTCTGAGGTCGCCCGCTCGAACGCCTCGTCAAGCTCGGACTTGTCGGCAACCGGGCGCATGCCGCGCCCGCCGCCGCCCGCGATTGCCTTCAGCATCACTGCAGCACCGTCGCCGAGCAAATCGAAGAAGGCGTGAGCTTCCTCGAGGGTCAGCGCATGACTGATGCCCGGCAGGAGCGGGACGCCACACTCTTCCGCCAGCGCGCGGGCGAGTGCCTTGTCACCGAACTGTCGAAGCGCGTCCGGCGTCGGCCCCACGTAGATGATGCCGGCCGCTTCGCAGGCGGTCGCAAAGTCGGCAATCTCCGAGAGAAACCCGTAGCCCGGGTGGACCGCGTCGCATCCGGTTGCCCGGGCGATTTCGACAACCTTCGCCCCGTCAAGGTAAGCAGGGACACCAACCGCCTCCAGCGAAACCGCTTCATCGGCGTGCCGCGTGTGCAGGGACTGCGCGTCGTCCTCTGCATAGACCCCCACCGTTTCGATCCCCAGGTCAGACGCAGTGCGGGCAATTCGGATCGCAATCTCACCGCGGTTGGCGATGAGCAGCTTGGAAATAGTCATGTTGGCTTCGGCCTTCCCGGTAAAAAGCGGCCGCAACTATACCCGCAAACAAACCCGCAAACCCCCGGGACCCGCCCTACCGCCCTTCGCACGAGGCGTTACACTCGCCGCACCGGGTACGGAGAAGATGGTGTGAACGACGAGGAGAAATACCTGTTCGACCTGCGAGGCTATCTCGTCGTGAAGAACGCGCTGACCCCCGGGCAGGTGCGGGACCTGTCCGATCGCCTCGAAGCGCAACGGGCAGTCGAGGAAAAACCCCACTACGGCTCCGACCGCACGGGGCTTGCGGACGACGGCCTTGCCTGGTCTTCAGATTCACTCATTTCCTGGGGCGGGACTTACGTCGATCTGATCGATCTGCCCACGATTCGCCCTTATCTCACTGAGTTGCTCGGCGCACCCTATCGGCTGGATCACGACTACATCAATGTCTTTGGCCCCGAGCGCCGCGGCAAGCTCTACCTGCACGGCGGCGGCCAGGGTGCGGGCGGCGCAACTGACCTCGTTGGCCCGTCCGACGGCGGCCAGTGCTTCTATCGCTACAACAACGGCCGGTTCTACAACGGCCTCGTGGCCGTGGCGTTTGAACTGACGGATGTACCGGACGGTGACGGTGGGTTCGCGTGCGTGCCAGGCAGCCACAAGGTCAACTTCGAGCTACCGACACAGTGGAAACTGTCGGATACCCAGGCCGACATCCCCGACTGTGTCGACCGTGTCGCGGCAAACGCGGGGGACGCCATCATCTTCACCGAGGCCTGCGCTCACGGCACGGTGCCCTGGGAAGGCAGCGGTGAACGCCGCACGGTGTTCTACAAATACTGCCCGCACGCGGTCGCCTGGAGCCCGTGTTACTACAACGCCGACCAGTATGCGGATCTCAGCAGCCTGCAGCGCGCCATGCTGACGCCACCCTCCGCTTTCGGTCCACACAAGTCGGTCCGGGCCATCTGGGAACGTGCGCGCACCGAGCAGAAGGAGTTGCAGGCGCTGCGTGATGCCGGGTCCTGACGTCTGACCCGGTGCCAGCCGTGAAATGAACATTGAGCTGCTTTGCCCGCCCGTCTGCGACATTTGTGGTCTGCTCCCACGAAACGCGTCTTGCAGACCGGAGAACCCAGCCATGTCCTACACCGCTATCGAATTCGACCACGGCGGCAAGACGGGTCGCTTCCAGCAGGTACAGGAGACGGCCGAGGAATATACGTTCGTGCTGAAGGCATTCGGCGCGAACTGACCGGCCCAGGCAGTCGCAGCGCGGCCTAGCGCATCAGTCCCGGCCGCTCTGCTTCGACGTAGGGCCGCAACTCGGCCAGCGACTCGTGCATCGCGGTGACCGCCGCGTCGACGTCCTCTTCGCGCATCGCCGTACTCGTGCAATACATGAGCCGCGACGCCGACATCACGCCATGACGCAGCATCGACAGATGGAGCAGTCGTGGAATGTGCCCGGCCTCAACCGTTGCGGCGATGGAGTCTCGCGAGTCGTGCAACGCGTCCGTCGTGAAGTGCAGGTTGGCAATCGAGCCCATGCCGGTTGCCTGACCGCGAATTCCGGACTGGGCAAACGCCTGATTGAAACCTTCCCGAAGACGCGCGCCGAGCGTGTTGACGTGATCAACCGCCGGCGCGTCATAGGCCTTCATCGCGGCACGCCCCGCCGCCATTGTCAGCGCATTGCCGCTGAACGTACTGGCGTGCATGACGGGCGACTCCTGATCCGGGCTGAAGAGTTGCATCAACTCGCGCTTGCCGCCGACACCGCCGACCGGCAGGCCTCCCCCGATGATCTTGCCCATGCAGGTGAGATCCGGCGTCACGCCGTAGTGCACCTGGGCGCCACCTTCCGCGACCCGCAGCGTGATGACTTCATCGAATATCAAGACAACATCATGGGCGGTCGCACCTTCCCGCAGCGCCGCGAGAAACTCCGGGGTCGCCGGCAGCATGCCCATCGAGCCCAACATCGGTTCCACGATGATTGCCGCAAGCTCCGGGCCGTGTTTGTCGATGAGCGCCCGGGCACGCTCCGGTTCGTTGAACGGGCAGATGACCGCGTCGTTCAGGACGCTGTCGGGGAAGCTGCCGTCAACCGCCAGCGAAGCGGGCGCATCGAGGTCACCGCGTTTGTCCGGGAACGGGATGAGTGACACCTCAGCCAGCTCGTAGCTGCCGTGGTATCCACCTTCCATCTTCATGATCTTTTGACGCCCGGTGGCCGCCCGGGCGCAGCGGATCGCCATCAGCGTGCCTTCCGTACCGGAACTCGTGAAGCGCAGTTGCTCGATCGAAGGAACGCGTTCCTGGATCATCTCGGCAAGCTCGACCTGATCGACGCTGGTGGCCGCGTACGCGGAGCCCTTCGCGACCTGCTCCTGCACGGCGGCGACCACATCCGGTTGCGCGTGTCCGTGTATGAGTGAGGTGAAGTTGTTCATGAAGTCGATCAGTTCGTGGCCGTCCGCATCCTGCACCCGGCAGCCGGCGGCGCGTTCGATCGCAAGCGGATAAGGCCCATAGTGCGCACTCGAACGCGTGTCGCCACCAGGGAACACGTCGCGCGCGCGTGCCGCGACCTGAGCCGACTTCGGGCTGAAATGCCGGTACTCGGTCACAAGGGGGTGTTCTGTCGACATGCTCGCTCCTGTAGGCGCAACAACGATTCCGATCGTATCATCGACACACCGACGCAGCGGACACCGCGCATGACGCTCCAGGAACTCACCAGGCAGGTTGCCGACTTCTCGGACGAACGGGACTGGGGGCAGTTTCACTCGCCAAAGAACCTGGCNATGGCCCTGTCCGTCGAGGCGAGTGAAATCGTCGAGCACTTCCAGTGGAAGACCGAGGCAGACAGCGCCNCCCTCGACGCCGCCACCCGCGGCGCGGTTGCTGACGAGATCGCGGACGTGCTGATCTATCTCGTCCGCCTGGCCGATCGCCTCGGCATCGACCCACTGGACGCGGCCGCGAACAAGCTCAGGAAGAACGCCGAGAAATACCCGGCTGACAAATCCCGCGGCCGCTCCGACAAGTACACCAGTTACGAATAGCCGGCGTCAGCCGCCAAGACACGCGTAGAGAGCCGCCACGAGGCGCCCCGAACGGGTCACGCGCGGCACACCCGGTTGCATCTGATTCATCGCATAGCCGAAGCCAACGCGCGCGTCGGGATCGGCAAAGCCGAGCGAACCACCGGCCCCACCGTGACCAAACGACGCAAGGTTCGGGCCGTACGCGCCGCCGCTGTTCATGATGAAGCCGCGCGAGCGTCGGGTGTCGGTCTGCAGGACCAGATCGAACTGATCCTCGATCTCGATCTGACATGCGGCGGCCAGCGACGCGGGCCCGACAATCGGGTCCGGGCCCACGCAGGCGCCGTAAACCGTTGCGATGCCCCGTGCATTCGCCTGACCGTTCGCGGCCGAGATCTCGGCGCTGCGCCACGCGGCGCTGCATGCGTCCTTGAACGGGCGAATGGACGGATTCTGCAGCGCGAGTTGAAACAGCCGCGACGGCTCGCCGGCAGGTTCGCCGGTACCCGGCATCTGGGACGCCGTCGTCGGGCGCGCGTGATTCGGCCCGATGAGATCCGACACCCGGCCGTGTTCAGACTCGGGCAGGCCAATCCAGAAGTCCGCACCGAGCGGTCCCGTGATGGTCTCCCGGGTATACGCGCCGAGGGACTTTCCGGTGATGCGTCGCACGAGTTCACCGGGGAGAAACCCCCACGTCACCGCGTGATAGCCCCCGCCTTCGCCCAGCGGCCACAAGGGCCTCTGCGCGGCCAGGAGCGACGTCATCTTCTCCCAGTCGTAGAGGTCTTCGACGGTCAGGCGCGTTTCGACGCCGCATACGCCCGCCTGATGCGACAGCAGTTGGGCGACCGTGACGGCCCCTTTGCCCGCCTGGGCAAACTCCGGCCAGTATTCCGCAACCGGCGCTGCATAGTCGATCCCACCGTCTTCATGGAGTCGCGCCACGGCCAGCGTCGCGAGGCCCTTCGTCGTCGAGTAGACGTTGACGAGCGTGTCGCGTTCCCAGGGTCGTGTCCCATCCCTGTCCTGGTATCCGCCCCAGAGGTCAACGACGGTCTCACCGTCACGCACGATGCAAACGCTTGCGCCGACTTCAACGTCGTCCCAGTTGGCGGCAAACGCGTCCCTGACTTTCTCGAACCCGTCTGCGACGGTGCCCTGCACGTCGATCTTCATGGGATATCCTGCACTCAGACAAGGGCAGAGCGTACCATCGCTGCCGATCCCGGCCCCGGTCAGCCACCGAGTCCGAACCGGTAGCGGAGCTTGATGATCAACGCCTCACGGCTCGGATCGCTGAACGCGTCGCCGAGGAGATCGCCAAATGCATCGGCTGTCGAGGCATCGGGTGCGCCACCGCCTCGGTTGTAGACGATGAACAGGTCTGAGAGCGGCGCGATCTGCCAACGATAACGCAGTTGCAGGACAAGATCGCTGATCGCGAACGTGGCCCGTTCGTCATTGGGGTCGAGCGCCACCTGCCGGAGCGGTCCTTCCCCAAGAATCTCGTAGCGGCGGTTCTCGCGGGCCTTGATGCCAACCCACTGCAGATCGAGCTGGAGCTGCTGGCGCGCGGTGAAGAAAGCGCCGATCCCCACCCTGGGAGACCATTGCTGGCTGCGGAACGTCTTGAATTCGGTGCCGCCCTGCCAGATCAGCCAGCTCTCGCGCGTCGTATAGCCAAGACCCAGCGTCAGCCGGAGACGATCAACCGGACTGTAGTTGAAAAAGAGGTTGCTGAAGTACTGCTCACCCCCGAGTGACTCGGTCCAGTACCCCTGGTTGCCGTTGAACGAGAAACGACCGCCACCGGGTGAGTTGAAGCCGACGTTCGCGCCGACACGCGAGTCTAGCCTGAAGATCCCGTTGCCGCGGCTGTTGCGGTCATCCCACTCTGACGGTGCGTAGCGAAGGTTGGCGAATACATTCCAGCGGTTGTTGAAGGTCACGCCCGGATTGATGCTCGCAAAGCCGTTGACCCGCTTACCGTCGCCGTTGACGTCGGCACGCACGAACCCCCACCAGTTGAAGGTCCTGATCCGTCTGAGGCCCTGGCGCTGCTGCCAGAACTCGTAAAATGCGGAAGTGAAATCGTTGCGACGCAGGAAGCCGAGATCGTTCAGTTCGATCCCGTCGTCGTAGTGTTCCACCTGAAAGATGTGCTGATCGCCCCGACGCGGGTTGTACTTGACGTTCCCTGAGAAGCCAACTCCGGACGAGTCCTCATCAGCATCGGCGGAGTCGATCCTGCTGTACATCCACTCGGAATCCACTGCCCACTTGCCGTCGACCGTCTGGAAATGGGTATCGATGACGTGCGTCCGGGCCTCGCGCTCGGGATGGCGGGTCAACGTACCCATCCAGCCGAGCGCATTCCTGCCGCCTCGTTCGGTGTTGTCGTACTGATAGCGCAGCACGGTAAAGTCCCGGCCCGGCGCGCTCGCGCGACCCGTGCGGTCGTCGAACGCGAGACGCGTGTCTTCCTCGAGCGCGCCAAGCCATGCAAATCTGGACTGCCCCAGCTGCCCCACGGCCTTCGCTGCCGCCGTCAGTTCAACCGGCTTGCCAGTGTCGAACCCATCGAAGTCCTGATTGCCAAAATCCGGACGGCCACGCCGTGACCCGATTGACGAACCGATTCGGCGCGTATGCAGCAACGTCGTTCCACTCGGATATCCACTTCCCGTCGTGTCGAACACGGTCTGGTTCTCGAGGAAGAAGAGTCGCTTCTCCGGAAAGAAGGTCTCGAAGGCCGAGAGGTTGACGACGACGTTATCAGCCTCGACCTGACCAAAATCCGGCCGCACGGAGCCACTCAGGAAAAAGGCTGCTGACGGACGCCAGAACACGTCAACGCCAGCGTTCGCTTCGGTGGTATCGCGGGCCCGGTCGTACGCGTAAGCGGCATAGGGGAACAGACTGACTTCCTGGCTGGGTTCGACGCCTTCGAGTGCCATCGGCTGAAACGCGGACAGGAATTTCGGACGCGTGTTGGGCAGGACAGGCCAGGACCACCGCTCCTGCAGCTTGCCAATGTCACGCGTGATGAGAAACCGCATCTGACGCATGCCGTCTTCGGACTCGGGCATGTTCAGCATCACCCACGGCAGGAATATCTCAACCGTCCAGCCGTCTTCCGTTTGCGCGGTCCGCGCCTGCCAGGGGCCGTCCCAGTTGTTCGAGAATTTCCGCTCCGGCAGCAGTGTGCCGTCCGCGACGGAGTCTCCAAGCTTCACCATGAACCAGTATGCGTACTGCCCGTTGCCGGAACTGTCGAGCATGATCTGGTAGGCGTCGGCGTTGCCAAACTGGTCGCGACCCACAAGTCGGGTGATGCGCGTATCGGCGGGCTGTTCGTTCCAGGCGCCCACATACAGCCCGCGTTCGGTATAGAAGAGAAACGTCTGGGTGCGCCAGGTGGGTTCGGTGCCGTTGTCCGGCTGCGCAACGCCCATCCGATCGTACGCGGGGATCTGCTTCCACACCGCGTCGTCCAGTCTGCCGTCCAGACGGAACCCGAGATCGGACTCACTCAGTTTGGGAATCCGGATCGCCGACGCCGCATCACGCGGTCCGGCCGCCTCGAGGGAGTGCCCGGTCCACGAGGCTCCGGCCGACACCACCCCGCCGCGCGCAGCATCAGCCGCGGAGGCGCCGACCGGCGCGGCGCCAAACGCCACACAGAGGACCGCCGTAAGCAAGGCGGTCGACAACGCGCTTCGACCAGCTGGCGCCGGGAACATGGTTCCGTCCGGGAAGGGAATCCGGAGCATTCTCCGCGAATCGTCGCGCCTGGCAAGCAGTTCGAGGATGAAATGCAGCCAAACACCTTGCTGATTGGCCCTGTTCCTCTGGTACGTTAGGGTGACCCTGCCAGGCCGGCCAGTCTGGTCGCCGCGGCACCGCCAGAACAACCAGCCGTTCCACACGAGGGCAGAGCCATTCCTACGAATCAAGAAACTCCGTTTGTACTCGGCGAAGTCACGCCGCCGCGTTTCGACGCCACCGATGCGTCGGGTATCAGCGCCCAACTCGAGGCGGAAGGGTTCGCCTGTGTCGCCGAATGCCTGAACGCCGGGGAGTTGGAGCACGCGCGAAACCTGCTCTGGCAGCACCTCGAAGGTGACGAGTGCCCGCAAATGACGCAGACGCGGCCAATCGGCTGGAAGCGAAATGACGTCACCACGTGGGTCGAGGGGCACGGTGACGGCCTCATGACATCCACCTGCCACTGCGACTCGATGTGGTTCGCGCGCACGCGTCCGGGAGTCATCAAGGGCTTCCAGGCCGCGTATCAGGAAGAGGAACTCACGGCCGCGTTCGACCGGATGTCCGTCAACCTGCCGACCGCGGCCGGCAACGAGGGTGTCACGAAGCGTCTCGAAACGACGAACCATGCGCACGGCCGGCTGAACATGCAGGAGCTGCACACCCACAAGAACTCCTTCTACGACGAGCGCAACGGCGCACCCTTCACCGACTTCTATTCGATCATTCCACTCTGGAACATGAACCAGGGCACCGGAGCAACTGCCGTGGTGCCGAGGTCACACAAGCTGGTCCCCGAGATCCAGGCACTCCGCGCCAGGCACTGGGAAACGGACGAGCGGTTCGGGAAGTACTCGAGGGAGTGGTGGGCACACCGCAAATGGATCGGCCCCGGCAAGCCGAACGAGGACGTCTCGCAATACTCCGAACTCGGCCTGACCCCGTGTGTGACGAACGTCAGGGCAGGCGACATGGTGATCTTCGACACCGCCCTCTTTCACTCGGGCTGCGCGGCGGCCGACCCGACCGGTGCGACCGGTCACGGCACCGACCACCTCCTGCGGGCGATCTACATCATGGGCATGACCCCAACCCGTCTGAAGACGCCAAGGGAACTGCACGCACGACGGCTCGCGTATGAACTGGACCTGCCCTGGTATCCCGATCACAACCACGAACAGATCACCGAACAGGTGTTTGCAGAGCACACGAGCCAGGGCGGCAACGTTCAGAGCGTGCGGGATTTCAGCAAAGCGTCCAAAGAGATCCAGCAGCTCATCGATCCGACGTTCGCAGCAGACTAACAACCCCGCGCTCCTGCCGTGCAGGTCCCGCAGCGAACGTGACATACTCCGGGGCGCTTGAAACCCGCTGCCGAAGTCTCCTGAACACCATGCAACCGTCGTTGATCACACGGCTCGCGGGCTTGCTGATTGTCCTGTGCTGTCTGCAAGCTCACCCCGCGCCGGACATCGAATATGCCCACGGCAC
This sequence comes from Gammaproteobacteria bacterium, assembly GCA_002728675.1. GTDB lineage: Bacteria > Pseudomonadota > Gammaproteobacteria > Pseudomonadales > Azotimanducaceae. Next base: position 8,115 of record PBVL01000050.1, on the reverse strand, counting down.
GTCCTATCTGGAGCCCCTCAAGTATCCGCCGGATTTCCAGCACTTCGAGTGGGCCAACCCGGATGCGCCGAAGGGCGGACTTCTGCGCGCTCCGGAAATGGGCACGTTCGACAGCTTCAACGGGATACTCGACAAAGGCCGGGTCGCGAACGGCGTCACGCGCTCCGGGCTGGGTGCGCTGATTTACGACAGTCTGCTGGAGCCCGCCATCGACGAGACCGCGAGCTACTACGGGCGGCTTGCCGACGGAGTCTGGGTCGCGGACGACTACCGGCAGTTTGCGTTCCGCATTCGTGAAGGCGCCTACTGGCACGACGGAGAACCGCTCGACGCCGACGACGTCGTCTACACGTTTCTGACCCTGAAAGACAAGGCCGCCGCCGGCGTTCGCACCGCCCTGCGGGAGCTTGGCTCCATCGAGAAGATCTCCGACAACGAGGTGCTGTTCAGTACCAAACCCAACGCGCGTCAGAATCCGGATCTCATCTTTCAGGTCGGGAGCTTTGCAATCCTCCCGGAGCACTACTGGGCAGACCGTGACATCACCAAAACGACGGTTGAGCCCCCGCTCGGCAGTGGACCGTACCGGATTCGCACCTTTGACCTCGGCCGGAACATCACCTACGAGCGCGTCGAGAACTACTGGGGGCAGAACCTCCCCGTGAACCGCGGACGTTTCAACTACGACCGGATCAAGTACGACTACTTCCGCGACGAGTCGGTCATGCTCGAAGCGCACAAGGGTGACGTGATCGACGTGCGGACCGAGACGGTCAGCAAGAACTGGGTGACCGCCTATGACTTCCCGGCTGTCCGGGCCGGGCACTTCAAGAAGGAACTGGTCGACCTGTCCCGCCCATGGGGCCTCTGGGTGCCCGTCATGTGGAACCTCGACGTTGCCAGGTTCCAGGACATCCGGGTCCGTGAAGCGCTCGCCCTGATGCAGGACTTCCGCTACACCAACCGCGTTCTGATGTACGGCTTCTACAACTACGCCAAGAGCTTCTTCTACAACTCCAAGATGGAGTCGAGCGGCCTGCCGTCCGCGAAGGAACTGAAACTCCTCGAACCATGGCGCGGCCAGATCCCTGATCGCGTCTTCACTGAAGTCTGGAAAGGCAATGAGTCCGACGGCTTCGGTTTTCCGCGGGATAAACTGAAGCGCGCGCTGGAACTGTTCCGGGAAGCGGGCTGGGAGATTCGCGATCGCGTGATGCAGAACGTCGAGACGGGCGAACCGTTCACGATCGACTTCATTATGGTGTCGCCCTTTGCCCTGCGGCAGGAAATCCCCTTCATGTCGAACCTCAACATGATCGGGATCGAAACGACGGCGCGTTCACCGGAACTGTCGAACTGGCTCTACCGGATGCGCAACGGCAAATGGGAAGGCGGGCAACTGTCCTTCGCGCCGGGCTACGTACCTGGGATCATGTTGCGCAATCGTTTGGGCACGGCATCCGCGGACTCGCTCGGCGGGCAGAACTGGAATCGAATCAGGAATCCCGCGGTCGATGCAATGATCGACCACATCATGGCCGCGCGAACGCCGGAAGACTTCTACGCCGCGACCCATGCCCTCGACCGGATCCTGCTCTGGAACTTCTACTACATCCCCGCGCTCGGCGCGCCGGGATATCGCCTGGTCTACTGGGACCGGTTTGGCCAGCCCGACCACGAACTCCGTCTGCAGCGCCCCATCTGGCGTGATGCATGGTGGTTCGACCCGGCGCGGGCGCAGAGCGTTGCCGACGGCATGGCTGAGTTGACGGGCAAGTAGGCGCCGCCGAGGCGGATCAGAAGCTCGCCTCGCAGTTCCAGCACTGCGCAAAGCCGGCAGGCGACGCCTCACCGCAGTTCGCGCAGACGCGATCCGGTCCGTCGGTGGTCCGCTGGGCGGCTTCGATCGCGGCCAACGCCGGTTGCTCGTCCGCGTCTTCAACGACCCACACCTCGAGCCACGCCGCCGTCGGCGAGACCTCACCCGAGGCCCCACCGACCCATTCGTTGCGGAGGGTTACCTCGATCCCGGCGTTCTCGACCACGTTGCGTGCATGTTCGACAAGCAGACGATTCTGATCCGTGTAAACAAGCCTCACGAACCGCGCCTAAACCAGTGCTTTGTACGACTGGCGCGCCTGCATGAACAGTTCGAACGGGAAGTCGATGGGGGCACCGACCAGCACCGCTTCGAGCATCGCAAGGTGGGCCTCCCAGCCGGCGCAGTGTTTGGCCATGTCTTCGTTGCCGGGCAGACCAAGTGACACCTCGAGCCGGCTGCCGCTACCGCTCGGTTCGATCCAAAGACGCACCGGACGTTCCGGCTCCCCCGCGTCGCTCCAGCTGAATGCCAGGCACCGCTCGCGCTCGAACGCCGTCACCCGGCTGTTGATCACCGTGCCGCTACCCTCGAACGCGAGCGCGACCGAGCCTCCCACTGCAGGCTCGATGGTCCCCGGCGCCAGCCAGAGCGCAAAGCGGTCGGATTCCGTCAGCACCTGCCATACATCCGACGGACCCGCTTCGAACTCCCGCGTCAGTCGGGCCATCCAGTCAGTTCCCTCACGGCTGACTTCTCCCAGATCCTTCGCCACCGGCGCTCTCCAAACACATCTCACGCGCACTAAAACACGACGGGCCGCGGGCGGGCAAAGCGGCTGACCGCTTAAGTTCATCGCCGGCTTGCGCGATAATCCCCACCGGCCGTGACGAGGTTGAAAATGACCATTCCCATTCCCACAAGAACACTCTGCGCCGCGGTGCTCGTCGTGACGACCTCCGCGGGGGCTTCCGATGACCCGCTCAGCCGGGCCAGGGCGCTGAAACCTGTCATCGCCGCGCAGCATCACGAGTTCGAACTGACCTACATGGCGGACGCGGTCCGGATGACCGCACGCGTCGATACGGCCCAACCCGAAGGCGGTCGGGTCGCGGTGAAGACCTCGAACCTCGATGACCAGGGAGACTACGAACGCATCGTCGAGGAGATGGACCGTGCCGCGGGCCGCGGCTACTGGTGTGACGAGATGCTGAAGGGCGTGGGCGACGACGCGAAGGTCCTGTCGCGGACGGCGGACTCGGTCACCTACACGTTTGCCCCGCAGCCGACGGGCGCCCGCAACGATGCGGTGCTCGAACACCTCGAAGGCGAAATCAGCCTCGACGCCGAAACGGCCCAGGTCGTCGGTTACCGGCTAACCGCACCCAAACCCTTTCGTCAGGCGCTCGTCGCGAAGATCAACACGTTCGAGATGGTCATGGCCTGCGCGCCCGCGCCCAACGGCCGCACGTTTGCGTCCAATTTCGAGATGACGCTGCAGGGGTCTGCAGCCTTCAGGAAGTTCAGCCAGGCGTTCACCCGTTCGCTGCGGCTCGTGAAATAGCGGGTCGGCGTGACAACCTGGTTTGCCGAGGGGTCTGCGGACACGGCATTGAGCGATGCGGATCTCCGTGCCGCGCTCTTCTCCGTCTACGGCGAGCTCGGCAACCGGCGCAGGGTCATTGCCCTGCCGCCCGATTTCACCCGACTCAACAGCGGCGCCGGGCCGCTGACCTGCCAGACATACGAGTACTTCGGGGACGCCCTGACCGACGTGATGCCGGCACTGGGGACGCACGTCCCGATGACCCCGGCCCAGCTTGACCGCATGTACCCAGGACTGCCGCACAGCCTCATCCGCGAGCACCGCTGGCGGGAGGACGTGGTCACCGTTGGCGAGGTTTCCGCAGAGTTTGTGCGCAACGTGACGGACGGCGTGTGGGAGCGTCCCTGGCCCGCGCAGATGAACAAGCTGATTTGGGAAGGCGGGCACGACCTGATCGTGTCCATTGGCCAGGTAGTTCCGCACGAAGTCATCGGCATGGCGAACTACAACAAGAATCTGTTCGTCGGCACCGGCGGCGCGGCCGGCATCAACGAAAGCCACTTCATCGGCGCCGCGTGCGGCATGGAACGCATGATGGGCTGCGCGAACACTCCGCTGCGACTCATCCTGAACTCCGCGCAGGATCAGTTCTGTGCGCACCTCCCCTTGCTGTAAGTACTCACGGTGGTCGGCAGCAATGCTGACGGCGACCTCGTGACCCGCGGACTCTTTATCGGGGACGACCATTCGACGTTCGAGCGCGCCGCTCACCTCGCGGCAGAGGTCAACTTCACCCAGCTCGAAACACCCCTCGACAACGTCGTGGTGTATCTCGACCCGGAGGAGTTTCATACGACCTGGCTCGGTAACAAGTCCATCTACCGCACGCGCATGGCCATGGCCGACAGCGGACGCCTGACAGTGCTTGCGCCCGGAGTCAGCGGGTTTGGCGAAGACGCGGTGATCGACGCACTGAGTCGTCGCTACGGCTATCGGACGACGCCGGAGATCATGGCTGCGTTGGAAGCCAACGCCGACCTGCAGGACAACCTGTCAGCAGCGGCCCATCTCATCCACGGGTCGAGTGAGGGTCGGTTCGAGGTGGTCTACTCCCCCGGCGGACTCAGCCGCGAAGAGATCGAAGGTGTCGGGTACGAGTACGGTGACCTCAATGCAGCGTTGGGTCGTTACGGAGCGCCCGACCTGCGGGACGGCTGGCAGACGACCGCGGATGGCGAGTCGTTCTACTTCATCGGCAATCCCGCGCTCGGCCTGTGGGCCGCCCGTGCCCCGATGGGGGGGCTGAGCGGCAAAGGCTCACGGCGCCTCGGCGCTGAGGTGCGCGAGGGAAGCCGCGTTCTTCTCCCAGTCCTGCCCGTCGAACGGTTCGAGGACGTACTCCGGCGGTTCGTCCAGGCAGCGCAGGTTGACGTCCACGCCGTCGGGATTCGAGCGCGGAATGTAGAACGGCTTGATCCCGCAGGTGCGGCAGAAAGTGTGCTGCGCAACCCCGCTGCCGAACCTGTAGGTGCTGAGCGCATCCTGCCCCCGGGTGAGTCTGAAACGCGAGGACGGGACGATCAGGTGAGCGTAGCCGGACATAGAGCAGACCGAGCAGTTGCACTCGTGGCATTCGGGCCGGGCGTCCGCTTCCACGACGAAGCGAACGGCGCCGCAATGGCAACCGCCCGCGTAAATCACGCGCTCGCTCACTCCGATACCTCGATCACCTCGACGATGCCAATCCCGGAACCGCCGTTGGCACCGTCGACGATGGCCGTGTAGGCGCCCGGCTGGAGCGTGAGCATCAGGGCCGCTTCGGCAGCGTCACCGGGTTGCTGGCTGACAGGGATCGGCGCGCCATCACCCTGCTCCGCCCAACTGTCGTTCTCGGCGATCATGACCCCGGACAGATTGAACAGGCGAATACGCGGGTCGTTCAGCAGTTGCCCGGCGAGTCCGGGCGCAACCTCGGCCATGCTGGGTCCACGCGCGCGGACGACCACGGTGGCCGGATCAGCGCCGCTGATGATCCCCCCGCCGATCAGCACGTCGTCGCCCGTTCCCACGTAGCCGCGAGTCGAGATGTTCAGCAGGCGCTGCGGACCCGTATCACCTAGTTCGAACACCTCGACGATCGCGAGACCGGTGACACCGCCGGTGACAATTGCCGTGTAGGCGCCGGGTGCGAGGGTCAGCGTCACAGCGGCCTCTCCTGACCGACCGGGCCGAAGCGAATCCGGCAGCAGCATCGCGGTGGCGTGATCCTGCCAGTCCTGGCCCGCGGTCAGCACGTTGCCGGCTCCGTCGAACACGGTGAGATTCAGTCCGTCGACCGTGCGGCCGGCAAGGTTGGGATCCGCATCGACGAGGCTCGGCCCGCGCGCGCGCAGGATGACCGTCTTGGGTTCGGTACCCGCGATGACGAGCCCGCCGATCAGGACCTCGTCGCCCTGCCGTACAGACCCGCGCGTCGAAATGTTCGCAAGTCGGGTTCCGGTCGAGACGGACACATTCGCATCGTAGGGAGAAACATCCANAAGGTCGGGTGCGCCGTCGCCGTCGTCNTCGGTNTCCGCGTTGTTGCCGATGCCGTCACCGTCNGTGTCNGCAGACTCTGNAACGTTCTGCGGGAAGGCGTCGATCACGTCGTTGATACCNTCACCGTCGTCGTCCGGATCNNCATTGTCGCCGATGCCGTCGACATCGAGATCCGCGGTCTCCGCNCCGTTCAGCGGGANCGCATCCGTATCGTCCGTCACACCGNCGTTGTCGTCATCGGTGTCCGCGTTGTCGCCGACCCCGTCACCGTCGGTGTCCACCGATTCGGCGGGATCGAGCGGAAACGGATCGTCAATGTCGGGAATCCCGTCATTGTCATCGTCCGTGTCCTCGCGATCGAGCGTCCCGTCATTGTCGGTATCCGCAAGCGTGAGCCTGGTCGCCCTGATGACTTTGACGAAGTGATCATCACGAACGGCCTGACCCTGGACGTAGCCGATGGTCGGCATGTCGGTGAACGCGCCACCAAAGTTCCAGATCGGCTGGCCCGCGATCGTGTCAACCACGTTCATACCTGTCAGAACACGGCCGAAGACGGTGAAGCCGCCATTCTGGTTGTCCAGATTGCCCGAATTGTTGCCGAGGTTGAAAAACCACTCGCTTGTCGCGCTGTTGGGGTCGCCTCCCAGTTTGGCCATCGCTACCGTGCCGCGCAGATTGGAGACGCCCGGTTCATTCAGGACAGGTGGATCTGCAGGGACCCGGTCCACCTGGCCTTGTGTGGGGACAAAGAACCAACCGCCACCCTGCAGGACGAAGCCGGGGACGCTCCTGTGAATGATGGTGTTGTCGTAGTCACCGCCGCTCACGTAGTTGAGGAAGTTCTGCACGGTCAGCGGCGCATCGAGATCCAGCATTTCAATCTCGATGTCACCAAAGCTCGTCTCCAACAGGACCACGGTCACATCGCGCGCGGTTGCCGTCGGGGACAACATGAGTGCCGCGATCAGTGCGGCGAGAGTCAATCGTTGCAAAGGTGCGTCTCCTCGGAAGCGGCGCTATTCAACAGCAAGTACGCGCACCGCGCCACGGGTCCCGTCCAAGGCGGGCGTCGAACATACAACTGTGTGCACCACACCGCGGACCTGGTTCAATCCGCCCGCCGGCGTACTCAGATTCGGTTCAGGTTCGGGCTGAGAGCACATCCCACACGCGCTGGAGGCGATCGCCGGCACTGCGCATTTCGAGCAACTCCTGCATGAAATCGGCGTCGAAGCGCAGGAACTGGAACACGCGAAAACTGAACTCCGCGGCGTCGAGGCCGGTCCACTCGTCTGACTGCAGCACATCGACCAGCGCCGGGTTGCTCGAACCCGCGATCGTGATGAGCTTGGCATTGATGAGCATCTTCAGTTCGCCGTTGCGCACGTCCCGGTCCAGTTCCGGCTCGTCCGTGACGAGCGTGCACTCGGCGATCCGGTACGGCAGGGTCTGGGTGTCACGCCCAAGCTCGTACCGTTCCCGCATCGCAACCTCAACCAGCAGCCGCCCGTCGGGGGTCGTATCGACAAGCGTCACCATGCCTGCCGAGAACACCGTCTGCGGCTGATAGGTCGCCTGGTTGGTTGCAAGCGCGTCTTCCTGGTCGCGCGGCGCCTCGCGGATCGTCTTGACCGTATGGGTAACGGCCAGCAGACGCTCGTCGTCGATGCAGTCCTGCACGAGTCGCCTGTAGCGCGGCTCGAAAACGTGCAGCGGTACAGTCGTGCGCGGGAACGACACGACCGACGGGATCGGGAACAGTGCAATTTCCACGGTAGCCGGTTCACTCATGGCTCGGCTCTCAGAGACCCGCGATGTCGCGTGCGGCACCGCAGAACGCGGCAACCGCGGCGCGCAGATCCGCCCGCCGCTCCTCGCCCGTGCTCTCGCTGAAGCAGAACGAGAGCCGCAGTTCGCTGAGCCCCGCGTTCGGATCACGCTGCCGCGCGTCTGCCGGATAGAAGTCGTACATGGGGATCACGACGATGCCGTACTCCGCAACGAGACGTTCGATGAACGCATCGTCAGTCCGAACGCCCGGAGTCAGGAAGCGAAACACGGTGAAGAATCCCGCCTCGGGCTGGGTCCAGGAGAAATGCTCCGGATGCGCGCCGAGACCGGCCTCGAGGCCGCTCAGCATGAGCTCGCGGTTTTCGCGATACACCTCGAGCTTGCCCTCCGCGACAGGCCACAACGACTCGCGCAA
>PBVL01000049.1 GCA_002728675.1 Gammaproteobacteria bacterium | reverse complement strand
CCATCTGCTCGAACGGGGGGCCCTGGTCACGGCGGTCGACGTGAGCGCAGAGCGCCTTGTCTCACTTCAGGAGAATCTCGCGCGACTGCGCCTCAGTTGTGACGTCAGGTGTGCGGACGCGATCGGGCTGCAAGCATCGGACGTCGGCCGCTTCGACGCGATTCTCATCGACGCCCCGTGCACGGCGACCGGCATCATCCGTCGCCACCCCGACATCAAACTACTGCGACAACCGGGAGATGTTGCTAAGCTTGCCGCGCAGCAGAGCCGCCTGCTCGATGCCGTCTGGGACCTGCTCAAACCCGGCGGAAGGCTCTTGTACACGACATGCTCGATACTTGACGCCGAGAACGAGCGGGTGATCGAAGACATGCAGTCCCGCACCGCAGACGCAACAGTCCTGACCATCGAAGCCCCGTGGGGCATCGCGCGCAAGTGGGGTCGTCAGCGCCTGCCGGTCCCGGGGGGCGGGGACGGTTTCTACTATGCGCTGTTGGCCAGGTCCGGCCAACAAGGCGAACCCGCACGATGAAGATCATCATCCTCGGCGCGGGTGAAGTAGGCGGCAACCTCGCGCAGAATCTCACGCGCGAGTCGAGCGACATCACCGTGGTCGACACGGATGCCGAACGTTTGCGTGAGCTCCAGGATCGTTTTGATATCAGAACGGTGCGGGGCCCTGGCTCGCACCCCGACATCCTCCAGGCTGCCGGTGCGGACGACGCCGACATGATCATCGCCGTCACGAACAGCGATGAAGTGAACATGATCGCGTGCCAGGTCGCCTACAGCGTCTTCCGCACGCCAACGAAGATCGCCCGGGTACGCTCCACCGCCTACCTCGACCATGCGGAGATTTTCCGCAACGAGGCGATGCCGGTCGATCACATCGTCAACCCTGAACACATCGTCACCCACGACATCAAGCGCCTGATCGACAATCCCGGCGCGCTGCAGGTGATGGAGTTCGCGGACGGCATCGTCCAGCTGGTCTGCATCAAGGCACTCTACGGCGGCCCGCTGGTGGATCAGGAGTTGCAGACGATTCGCGAGCACATGCCCTCGGTCGACACCCGGGTTGCCGCGATCTTCCGCAAGAATCGCCCCATCATTCCCGAGGGCAACACCGTCATCGAGGCCGATGACGAAGTGTTCTTCATCGCGGCAAGCCGTGACATCCACGCCGTCATGAACGAACTCCGCCGAACCGAGCGGCCGTACAAGCGCCTAATCATCGCCGGGGGCGGACATATCGGCCAGGGCCTCGCGCGGGCGGTCGAACACCGCTACGGCGTGCGCATCGTGGATCACTCACGTCAGCGCTGTTATGAACTGTCGGAAACGCTCGACAGGGCCATCGTACTCGCGGGCAACTGTGCGGACCGGGACCTCCTGCTCGACGAGAACATCGAGGACACTGACGTCTTCTGCGCGGTCACCAACGACGACGAGGCAAACATCATGTCGTCTATGCTCGCCAAGTCGCTGGGCGCGCGCAAGGTCATTACCCTGATCAACAACCCGGCCTACGCGGACCTCATCGAAGACAGCAACATCGATATCGTCATCTCACCGCAGCAGGCCACGCTCGGCAGCATCCTGATGCACGTGCGACAAGGCGACGTCGTGAAGGTGCATTCACTTCGCCGCGGCGCGGCCGAGGCCATGGAGGCGATTGCCCATGGCGAGGAGCGGGGCTCGAAAGTTGTCGGCAAACGGATCGGCGAAATCCCGCTGCCTCCGGGGACCACCATCGGCGCCGTGGTCCGCGGCAAAGAGGTCCTCATCGCGCATGACGATGTCAAGATTCAGACAGACGATCACGTCATCCTGTTTCTCGTCGACCGCAAACAGGCGCCGGCCGTCGAGGCGCTCTTCCAGGCGCCCTTTTCGTTCTTCTGACATGACGGAACCTGCCAACTTCCCGTCAGAACTCTTCGCTGTCCGTTCCGCGCGTCCCGGACAGGCCCGTCCCGGACAGGCCCGTCCAGAACAAACCCGTTCCGTCCCATGAAGTACGGCATCACGCTGCGCGTCGTCGGCCTGCTGCTGATGGTCTTCAGCGCAACGATGCTGCCGCCGCTGGTCGTGTCATGGATATACGGCGACGGCGCCAACGAAGTGTTCATGAACGCCTTCCTGTTCACGCTCGCGTCCGGCGGATTGCTCTGGCTGCCCTTCCGGAATCACAACCAGGATCTCCGCACCAAGGACGGGTTCGTCATCACGGTGAGCTTTTACCTCGCGCTCGGCGCGTTCGGTGCAATCCCACTGCTTGAACCGGGCGGGATCGACATGGGCTGGATCGACGCGCTGTTCGAGTCCTTTTCAGGCCTCACGACGACCGGGGCGACCGTCATCACGGGAATCGACGACCTGCCGCAGTCGATCCTGTTCTACCGGCAACAGCTCCAGTGGCTCGGCGGCATGGGGGTCATCGTGCTCGCCGTCGCCATTCTGCCCATGCTGGGTATCGGTGGCATGCAGCTCTACCGGACCGAAACGCCGGGTCCGATGAAAGACAGCAAGCTCACGCCGCGAATCAAACAGACCGCGCTGGCGCTGTGGTCCATCTACATCGGCATCACGGTTGCGTGCACGCTCGCGTACTGGCTCGCCGGCATGACCTTGTTCGATGCGATCTGCCACGCCTTTTCCACCGTGGCCATTGGCGGATTCTCGACCCATGACGCAAGCATCGGATTTTTCGACAGTCCCGCGGTAGAGGCGGTCGCGATCGTGTTCATGGTCATCGCCGGGATCAACTTTTCGCTGCACTTCCTGTCGTGGCAGCAACAGTCGCTGATGCATTACATCCGCGACGAGGAGGCACGCTTTTATCTGATCCTGCTCGCCGTCTGCGCATTGGGCGCCACCGGTCTGCTCGCCGCGCACGGCGAATACCCGCTCCCGGAGGCGTTCCGCCGGGCAACCTTCGAGGTCGTGTCGATCTTCACAACCACCGGCTTCGCGATCGACGACTTCAGCGCCTGGCCGAACCTGCTGCCGTTCTTCATCTTCTTCGGGGCCTTCGTGGGCGCCTGCGCCGGTTCGACGGGGGGCGGCATGAAGGTCATGCGCGTCCTGCTGATCTGGAAGCAGGGCGCGCGCGAGATCTACCGTCTCATCCACCCGAACGCGGTCTTCCCGATCAAGATGAACCGCAGGCCGGTGTCGAACAGCGTCATCGAAGCCGTGTGGGGATTCTTCGCGGTGTACGTGATCGCATTCCTGACGATGCTGATGGCGCTCCTCGCAACCGGGCTGGATTTTCTTACCGCCTTTACGGCAGTTGGGGCATGTATCAACAACCTCGGCCCCGGTCTCGGTGAAGTCGCACAGCACTACGGCGATCTGAACCCGGCCGCCAAGCTCATCCTGACGGCGGCAATGATTCTGGGGCGGCTGGAAATCTTCACCCTGCTCGTCCTGCTCTCGCCGATGTTTTGGCGAAAATGATCCGCGCACGTGAGCGGTCTCCGTCAACGCGCGAGAGTGAGGCCCAGGTGAGTTCAGGTAAATGAACGACACTCGCGACAAATGGAACCGCATCTACGCGGACCGCACGGAACCCGGCGCTCCCGCGACCGCGCTCGTCCGCTACGCGCACCTGCTGCCAGCGACGGGCGACGCGCTGGACGTCGCCTCGGGCCTTGGCGCCAATGCCCGGTTCCTTGCAGACCGCGGGCTCGCCGCACAGGCGTGGGACGTATCCGACGTCGCCATCACACAAATCAGGCATCCCGGGGTCACCGCCAGCACGCGGGACGTTGAGGCCAATCCGCCCGCCCCGGACTCCTTCGACGTCATCGTCGTCAGCCGGTTTCTCGACCGTCCACTCTGCAGCCATCTTGCCGCCGCGCTGCGGCCGGGTGGCCTGCTGATCTACCAGACGTTCGTCATCGACAAACCCGAGGGTGTTGGACCATCCAATCCGGACTTCCTGCTGCGCGAGGGAGAACTGCTCGAACTGTTCAGTGGGCTGACAGTCCTCGCGTTCCACGACGAAGGCCAGGTGGGCGACATGGCCGCCGGCACGCGCGACGAGTCGATTCTCGTCGGGCGCCGGCCGCCGAATTGAGCGGTCTTCAGTGGTACTGCGGTTCCCCTGAACGGAAGGTATAGAGCTTGCGTTCCCCGGCTGGACGCTCGCGAAATCGCTTGTACTCCCACTGGTACTGCTCTGGATAGTCTTCCACCAGTCGCTGTACGGTCAAATTGACCGCCGCGAGTCCCGTCGGGGGGTCCGGGTCGTACACGCCAGGCTCACAGGCCCTGGCCTCGACGTCGAACTTGCCGTCCGGGCGGCGCAGCGTGCACATGAGGATCATTGCCGCACCCGTCCGTTGCGCCATCCGCCATACGAGCGCGTCGGTCAGCGCCATCTGGCCGAAGAAGGGTGCGAACTGTCCCTGATTCGGTACCTGATCGGGCAGGACCACGACGGTCGCGCCGTTCTTCAGCTTCTGATACAGCTGTTTCACGCCCTGCACGGTCGCCGGAACCATGTCGTTGCCCAACCGCTCCCGGACCTTCTTCATGTCCTCCGCGAGGTAGGTCTGTCGGGGCGGCTGATACATGGCTGTTGCGCCGCCACCGCGACCCGCGAAATACACGTTGAGCATTTCCCAGTTGCCGATGTGCGGCAGCAGGATCAGTACGCCACGCCCCTCGGCAAGGGGTGCCTCCAGGACCTCGATTCCACGCACCTCGCCCAGCCGCGGCGCGTTCTTCGCCGGTTCACGGAGCCAGATTCCTGGGGTCTCGACAAGCGTCTGGCCGGTCGCGATGAGGCTCTGTGCACACAGCGTCTCGATATCCGCCTCACTGCGATCGGGCAGACAGAGGCGCAGGTTGGCGCGGGACACGAGACAGGATCGGCCGTTACGCCGATAACTCAGCCGCCCGAGCATGGCGCCCAGCCAGCGCTGCGCGGCGACCGGCAGCAGCGCGAGACTCCACAGCCCCGTCATCACCACCAGTCGTTTGAGTTGATTCATCACCGTTCGCTTGGCGCGGGTCACAGTCCGGCGCTAACCATAGCCGCTCAATCGGCGGGCGGCGACAGCCCCGCTCCGGTTTCTCCCCCGAACCCCCCTGAATTCGGCGTTCCGGGCGGTTCCCGCAACGTCGTCGGGTATACTGCCGCACCGTTTTGGGGACTCACATCCTCCACGTTCTGCAACCAACCCGGGAGTCGCAAGGTGACCGACGTCGACACTTTCCAGAAGCTCATCCTGAAGCTGCAAAGCTTCTGGGCTGAGCATGACTGCGTGCTCATGCAGCCTTATGACATGGAAATGGGCGCCGGTACGTTTCATCCCGCGACCTTTTTGCGCGCGATCGGTCCCGAGCGCTGGCGCTGCGCCTACGTCCAGCCGTGCCGGCGTCCGACTGACGCCCGGTACGGTCAGAACCCCAACCGCTACGGGTACTACTATCAGTTCCAGGTGATGCTGAAGCCTTCACCCGAGAACATCCAGGATCTGTACCTGCAGTCCCTCGAAGCACTCGGGTTCGATCTCGCGATGCACGACATCCGGTTTGTCGAGGATAACTGGGAGTCGCCGACCCTGGGCGCGTGGGGTCTTGGCTGGGAAGTATGGATGGACGGGATGGAGATCACCCAGTTCACCTATTTCCAGCAAGCCGGCGGCCTCGAATGTTACCCGGTCACCGGCGAGATCACCTACGGCCTCGAGCGTCTCGCGCTGTACCTGCAGGGCGTAGAGGACTTCTCTGATCTGATCTGGACACAGACCGCGGATGGACCGCTGACCTACGCGGATGTCTATCATCAGTACGAAGTGGAGATGTCGGGTTTCAACTTCGAATACGCGGACGTGCCCGCGCTCTTCGAACACTTCGATTTCTTCGAGCGCGAGACCCGGCGTTTGCTCGAAGCCGGGTTGCCGCTCGCCGCATACGAGTACGTGTTGAAGGCATCCCACGCCTTCAATCTGCTCGACTCCCGCCACGCGGTGTCAGTCACCGAACGTCAGCGGTTCATTCTCCGCGTCCGCGCGCTTGCACGCGGCGTCGCGCAGTCCTATTTCGACGCACGAAAGGCGCTCGGCTTTCCGCTGGCTGACCCCGAACTGCGGGACGAACTCCTCGCCGAAGAATCGGCCGAGGCGGCGTCATGAGTCACACATTCCTGTTTGAGCTTGGCACGGAAGAACTCCCGCCACTCCAGCTTCGCGGCCTGCGCGACGCACTCGTCGCGGGCTTCACCAACGCGCTGGACGACAACGCGCTCGGGCACGGGGACATCCGCGGCTACGCGACCCCGCGCCGCCTCGCGCTGCTGGTGAACGACCTGGCTGCCGCGCAACCCGATACCCAGTCGGAACGTCGCGGACCAAAGGTGGACGTCGCCTTCGATGCCGCCGGCAATCCAACCAAGGCTGCCTCGGGGTTCGCCGCGTCCTGCGGAGTCGATGTTGCCGACCTCGACCGCATGAAGACTGACAAAGGCGAGTGGCTGCTGTTCCGCGAAGACAGGCCGGGACGCCAGTCGAAAGAGCTTTTGCCTTCGCTCCTTCGTGAGGTCGTTGGGAAGCTCGGCACGGAGCGGATGATGCGGTGGGGGTCGACCCGCACCGAGTTCGTCAGGCCCGCCCAGTGGCTGGTCATGTTGCTCGACGATGAGATCGTGGAGGGCAACATCCTCGGCCACGCGAGCGGCAGGACGACGCGCGGACACCGCTTCATGGGCGCAGGCACTGCGGAGATTTCCATTGCTAACGACTATATTGAGGTGCTCAGACAGCTCAAGGTCGTAGCGGACCAGGACGATCGCTCCGACATCATCGAGGCGCAGCTCCTGAAAGCGGCGGGCGATGACCAGTTGAATGAGAACCCGGCGCTGCTCGACGAGGTAGCGGCACTGACCGAGTGGCCCGTGGTACTCCGCGGTGACTTTCCCGCACAGTTCCTTGAACTCCCGGACGAGGTGCTCATTTCTGCGATGGAGAAGCACCAGCGCTACTTCGCGTTGCGACGAGCCGACGGATCGCTGGCGCCCAGCTTCCTGATGATCGCGAACCTCGACAGCAGCAACCCGAGCCAGGTGATCCTGGGTAACGAACGGGTCATCCGTCCGCGTCTGGCTGACGGGGAGTTCTTCTGGAA
The DNA here is from genome assembly GCA_002728675.1 of Gammaproteobacteria bacterium. Taxonomy (GTDB): domain Bacteria; phylum Pseudomonadota; class Gammaproteobacteria; order Pseudomonadales; family Azotimanducaceae. The sequence goes on along the minus strand of PBVL01000049.1, from coordinate 30,550 downwards.
TGCCGACACCCAGACGCGGCTGTCCGACCGTGTCTCGCAGCTTGGCTCACTCGTCTTCCAGGCAACACTTGGTAGCTACGAGCAGAAGACACGGCGCATTCAGCACATCGCTACCGCGCTGGCTTCGGGCGTTGGGGCTGACAAGACGACGACGGCTCGCGCAGCGGAACTCTGCAAGGCAGACCTTGTGACAGACATGGTCATCGAGTTCACGGACCTGCAGGGCATCATGGGCGGGCACTACGCGCGGCATGACGGCGAATCCCAGGCGGTTGCCGAAGCCATCACGCAGCATTACCGGCCGACCGGGGCTGGCTCCCCGGTGCCCGACAGCATCGAGGGGTGCTGCGTCGCGATCGCGGACAAAGCCGACAATCTCGTTGGGCTGTTCGGGATCGGTGAGCCCCCGACCGGGTCCAGAGACCCGTTTGGTCTGCGGCGGGCTGCATTGGGCGTGGTCAGGATCGTGCTCGAGCGCGAACTGCCTCTGTCCCTCGGCGAAATCTTCGAAGCGGCCAGCACTGCACATGACGGTCAGTTCGAGACGCAGTCCGTGCTGGACTATCTGATCGACCGGCTGCGGTACTACTACGTGGATCGCGGCATCGCGGTTGACGTGGTGAACGCGGCATTTGGCGCGGCGGGTGGGGTCAACTCGCTGCTGGATACCGACGCGCGGGTTCAGGCACTTGACCAGTTCCGACAAAGCGCTGCCGGCAAGGCTGCTGCAGCATCCAACAAGCGGGTCGCGAACATCCTTTCCAGGACCGAAACAGCGTCGACGGTCAACGCCGACCGATTCGAGGAAGCGGCCGAGCGTGAGCTATCGGCTCAGATCGATGAGGCCCGCAGCCGCATCGAAAGCGCCAACGACTATCGGGAGCGGCTCGCCATTCTGGCGGGTATGCAACCGGCGCTGGATCGTTTCTTTGAGGATGTGATGGTCATGGCTGATGACGACGCGGTCCGGGACAACCGCCTTGCGCTCCTGCAGTCGGCGCGGGCGTTGTTCCTCACGGTCGGGGACCTCTCAGAGCTTCAGGGATGAGCGCCCGATCGTGGGTGCCACGGCTTGTGGTGCTCGATCGCGACGGCGTCATCAATGTTGAACGGGAGGGTGATTATGTTCGGTCGGTCGAGGCATTCCTCCCAATCGAAGGTGCAATTGAGGCAATCGCGCGCCTGAGTCGGGCCGGGTTGCCGGTATACGTCGCCACGAATCAGTCCGGCATTGGTCAGGGACTGTACTCGGAAGCCGATCTGGCCGACATCCATGGACGGCTTGTGGATCTCGTCGGGAACGCGGGTGGATCCATTGAAGCGATCCTGCACTGTCCACACCTGCGCGACGCTGGTTGCGCGTGTCGCAAACCGGCGCCCGGCATGTTGCTCGAAATCGCGCGTCGCAGCGGTGTTCCGGTCGAATCCATCCTCTTCGTTGGTGACGCGGCAACGGACTGCGACGCAGCGCAAAGGGCGGGCTGTCGATTTGCGCTGGTACTCACCGGGAAAGGTCAGGGCAGCCAGGAGAGCGTTGCCGGTCGTACTGAGGTCGTGTGTGCGGATTTACCGGGCCTCGCCGGGATCTACGCGCCCTGACCCTCTCCCCCCACGCGGAGTGCGCAACGCAAGGCGTGTGAGGCCTCCCTCACACTCACACCCCGACCGGCCAGGGGCCGTCAATGTGAACTTGTGCAGTTAGTGAAGACTTACTATTACTACTCGGCTATACGATCATCTTGCCCAGGCCTCGGCATTGATATGACCGGATGTTAGTAGGTTAGACGTCGAGATTAGCCGTGACCGCAAACTCCTCGATGAATTGACGTCTGGGTTCAACGTGTTCGCCCATCAGCGTCGTGAAGATCTGGTCCGCCGCGATCGCGTCCTCGACGGAAACACGCAGCATGGTGCGTGTGGTCGGGTCCATCGTCGTGTCCCAGAGCTGATCCGCGTTCATCTCGCCGAGACCTTTGTAACGCTGGCGTGTCTGACCACGTTGCGCCTCGGCCGCAAGCCAGTCCATCGCCTGTGCGAAGGAGCTGACGGGTTCGGTTTTGTCACCCTTACGCACTTCGCCATCTGCCTTCACAAGCGTTCTCGTACGGTCGGCAAATGCGGCGATCTGTCGGTAGTCGTCGGCCAGGAAATACTCGCGCGTGAAGATGTAATCCTGCCGGAAACCGTGGTTCACCAACGTCACGAGCGGATGGAACGAGCCTCGCTCGGTGTCCTGCCCAACGGCAAATTCGTACTGCCCGCCGCCTTGCGCCGTGACATCGACCATCAACTCGCCCAGGGCATCGAGCCAACGCTGGATCGCCGACTCGTCTGCAAAATCCCCCGGGTTCAGTGTCGGCAGGAACGGCAGGTTCTGAAGGACTTCGCGTGGGTACAGTCGCTCCATGCGTTCGAGCAGTGTCTGCACCGCAGCATGCTCGGCCGCGAGTTCTTTGAGTTCATCGCCATCCAGAAGACTCTCCGGGTCTCCCGCACTCGTCAGAATTGAAGCATCCAGCATCGCAAGTTCGAGCGTGTACTGAGCCAGTTCAGCCTCGTCCTTGATGTAGCGCTCGTCACGCCCTTTTTTGATTTTATAGAGTGGTGGTTGGGCGATCAGGACGTGGCCGCGCTCGATCAACTCGGGCATGTGCCGGAAGAAGAAGGTCAACAACAATGTCCTGATGTGGGATCCGTCAACATCTGCGTCAGTCATGATGATGATGCGGTGGTAGCGGAGTTTGTCGGGATCGAATTCGTCCCTGCCGATACCACAGCCGAGCGCGGTAATCAGTGTGCCCACCTCGGCCGATGACAGCATCTTGTCGAATCGGGCTTTCTCAACGTTCAGAATTTTCCCGCGAAGCGGCAGAATCGCCTGATAGCCGCGGTCTCTGCCCTGCTTGGCAGAGCCGCCCGCGGAGTCACCCTCGACCAGATAGATCTCCGATTTGGCGGGATTCCTTTCCTGGCAATCAGCCAGCTTGCCAGGCAGCCCAGCGATGTCCAGAGCGCCTTTGCGCCGGGTCATTTCCCGCGCCTTACGGGCCGCTTCCCGGGCGCGAGCGGCATCAACGATCTTCTGGACAATCGCCTTCGCCTCATTGGGATGCTCGAGCAGGTAGTCCTGGAACGCGCTGCCCATTTCCTGCTCGACCGCGGACTTCACCTCGGAAGAGACCAGTTTGTCTTTGGTCTGGGACGAGAACTTTGGGTCTGGGACCTTCACCGAGATGATCGCCGTGAGGCCCTCCCGCGTGTCGTCCCCGGTGGTCGACACTTTGTCCTTCAGGTTCTCGCTCTCAATATAGCCATTCAGCGTTCTGGTCAGTGCCGAACGGAAACCCTGGAGGTGGGTTCCGCCGTCACGTTGCGGAATGTTGTTCGTATAGGTGAGTACCGTTTCCTGATACGAGTCGTTCCACTGCATCGCCACCTCGACGCCGATACCGTCTTCGCGGGTCGCGTCGAAGTGAAAAATGGTGTTCAGCGGCACCTTGTTGGTGTTCATGAACTCGACGAAGGCGCTGAGACCACCCTCGTATTGAAAGCGTTCCTGCTTGCCGGACCGCTCATCAACCAGTTCAATCGCGACCCCTGAATTGAGGAAGGACAGTTCCCGCAGCCGACTCGCCAGAATCTCATAGTGGAACTTGATGGTGGAAAACGTGTCGGGTGACGGTTTGAAATGGGTCTTGGTCCCTGTCTGTTCCGTCTGGCCGACGACCGCGAGCGGGGCCTCGGGTTCGCCGTGGTGATACCGTTGCTCCCAGACCTTACCGTCCCGCCAGATGGTCAGTGTCAGCGTCTCAGACAGGGCATTGACCACCGACACACCAACCCCGTGGAGGCCACCTGACACTTTGTAGCTGCTGTGGTCGAACTTTCCTCCTGCGTGGAGCACCGTCATGATCACTTCTGCGGCGGATCGGCCTTCTTCTTCGTGTATATCGACCGGAATGCCCCGACCGTCATCGGACACAGTGATTGATTCGTCCGTGTGGATGATGACGCGAATGATGCTGCAGTGACCGGCCAGTGCTTCGTCAATCGAGTTGTCGACCAGCTCCTGGACCATGTGGTGGAGGCCGGTGCCGTCGTCCGTATCACCGATGTACATACCCGGGCGCTTGCGGACCGCGTCCAGGCCTTTCAGTACCTTGATGCTTGTGGAGTCGTAGCTGTCTTCTTCTGACACCAGGCGTTCCCCTATGTAGTGTTATGGTCTTCGACAGGCAGCTGGATGGGTATGTTTCACGTGAAACATACACCTCAGACATGGGACTCCCGTGGCGTCCATCGCCCCCGGTGTGTTGTGCCGTACCCCGGCTAGCAGACAACTTGCAGAAGGAAGCCGAATGAACACTCCGTCAACATCAGAGTGACGCCAGGTCAAACGACGATTCGGTCTACGAAGCCATCAGCCGCACTGCTTGTCGCACCGCGCACTTTAGCAAAATGACGTCTCATTGTCCGCTTAAGGGCTTGATTTCCCGACGCTTCAGCGACTTGGGCTGATGATCCCTCCCTCGATATGGCAGGTCCGGATCGAACCTTCCGGCCAACTTCTGGCCAGTCCGCCGTCCAGGCCCGTCGCAATACACTGTACGTTCGCCTGTGTCAGCAAGTGGCAGATTCCACGAATATTGGACTCATCCAACTCCGCGCCCATCTCGTCGGCCAGATAGATCGACGAACGCCCCGCCACCTCATGCAGAAGCTGCCCCTGCGCAACCATCATCGCCCATGCCAACACCTTCATCTGTCCTCGGGACAGATAGTCCGCCGCCGGGTGGCCATCGGCACGAACTCTCAGTTCCGCCCTGTGGTACCCCATTGTCGTGTAACCTCGCTGAAGGTCCGCTCCACGGCAGTCCGCAAACAGCCGCGTCAGCGCTTCGGCCAGCCGACCATCGAGCGGTACCGTTCGACCGCGAGTGTCAGGATCACGATAGTCAGGTGTATCCGATAGTCCAGTTTCACCCTCAGGAGCCGCTGCTGCGTCCACTGCACGCCCAACACCTCCTGGTACCATTGTCCCCGCTTCGTCCACTTCCACCGTCCAGCCAGGGTGGTATTCAATCGAGATCGTCGTCGGAAACTGGAGATCGACAAGAATCCGATCCAGCACCGGCTGGAACCCGCGCAAATAGTCCCGACGCATGGCATCGAGGCGCGCCGAATGCTGGGCGAGCTGCCACTCCCAGCTAGCGAACTCAGCCGAGTCAGCAATGCGCGCACCGTCGATTTCCCGCAGCAGTCGATTCCGACTCCGTAGCGACCGCTCAGCGGCCGCCCACTCGGCCCGGAACGCAGGTTTCACGTGAAACACTCCCCAATTGAGGAATCGGCGCCGAAGATCCGGACCTTCCTGAATCAGATCAACAGTTCGGGGACCCAGCACCTGTACCGGCAGCAATCTGGCCACCTCCGAAGCCAACCGCTGAGACTCCCCGTTCACCCGGAACTCGCGCGCGCCATCTCGTCCTCGCGTGAATCCAATCGAATACTGGAACCCGTCCACCCTCGCCACACCGAAGACGGTACACTCCGATGCACCGTAACGAATCAGACCGCTGGCCCGCCCGGGCCGGAACGATCGTCCCATCGACAGAAGGTGGACCGCCTCAAGCACGCTGGTTTTCCCGCTACCGTTCGCACCGACAAGCAGATTGCCCCGATCAGTCAAGTCCAGCTCCACGCGTTCGAGATTACGCACGTTCGCGATCTGAAGCCGTTCCAGGGTCATAGCTTCATCGGCATGATCACGTAGAGCGCGTCTTCAGCGTCGGGGTCTTCAATCACGGCGCTACCGTTCGAATGCAGAACCACTCGAACCCACGCACCGCCAATACCCCCCAGGGCGTCCTGCAGATAGACCGCATTGAATCCAACTTCGGAATCCGGCCCGTCAAAATCGATCGGCATCGACTCTTCCGCCGCCTCATGCTCGGCATTTCTTGCGGACAGCGAAAGTGAGCCCTCACTCAGAAGGACTCTGACGGCCCGATACTTCTCGTTCGACAAGATCGCAATCCGGGCGAGCATCCCCGCAAAATCGGCCTTGTCGATCACCGCAACGATGTCGCCACCTCGCGGAATCACCCGATCATAGTCGGGAAACCGCCCATCAATCAGCTTCGTCGTCATGGCGACTCCGTCTGCGGTCGCCCTCAAGTGGCTTGCACCGATCTCCACCCGGACCGTTTCGCTCTCGACATCCCCCAGGAGTCTCTGCAGTTCAGACACCCCTTTCCGCGGAACGATGACCTGCTTCAACACGCCCCCGCCTACGTCGGCCATAACCGACGCTGTCGCGAGACGGTGACCGTCAGTGGCAACGGTGCGCACGTATGTAGGACCAAACTCGAACAGCATCCCGTTCAGGAAGAACCGCACATCCTGCTGAGCCATCGCAAAGCTGGTCTGATCCATCAGGCGCCGCAACTCACCCGGCGCCAGGTCCATCGAGACCTCGGGCGCCGACAATTCCGGGCGTGGATAATCGGTCGCCGGCAGCGTGGACAGGGCTGATCTGAAACGTCCCGCCCGGACCACGACCTTTTCGTCATCAAGCGACAGCGCGACCTCGGCCGTCTCCGGAAGCTGACGCCAGATATCGAGGAGCTTACGTGCAGGTACGGTCACCTTTGACGGGTCTTCAACCTGCAGTGGGACCGATGCCGTCAGTTCAACCTCGAGGTCCGTACCAGTGAGTTCCGCACAATCCTCCGTTGCGGAGATAAGCACGTTCGCGAGAACGGGCAGCGTTTGCCGTCGCTCAACCACCCCCGCTACCTGCTGTAGCGGTCGAAGCATGGCTTCTTTGGTCGTGACGAACTTCATGCCGTATCACCCATGGCTCATACCGTAAGTTAGTGTTAACTAACCCAGCTATGACGTTGCCAGATTATACACCACCCACCCTGCGCCGAATGCGCTCAAAGCTTCTCAGCGGCAGGGTCCTGCCCGCGCGATCATCAACCCCGCACCTGGAGACGAGCCGCACGTGGATCATCACGGACGTCATGATGGCCTGCCGACACTTCAGCCCGGCGAGACTCCGACTCATTGTCCGGTCATCACACGAACACTCAGTCGACATGACCTGGGATGGCCGCTGCTCTGCCTTCAGGCCGGACTCAAAACGATGAGGGTAGACGCGCCGGTCTCACCGACCGGACTGTAGAGACCTGGCTGACCGAGCAAGCCGACCGTCTCGATGAAAACCATGGCGCCTGGCTCACGGCGATTCACTTCATGAACCAGCATCTTGCAGTGCTGAAGCGAGTTGCATCCGGAACCGAATGCACGCTGACAGGGAACAGCGTGCGCCTCTGCGAATTCCCGCGAAGTCCGCTTACAACATCATCGGACTGACGACGAACACCGACGCCTCGTCCTCAGGATCCCGGATGACCGTCGCCGTATTCGCATCAAGGAACGCGAGCGTCGCGACGTCACCCGCAAGCGCGCTCAGCGCGTCGAGCAGATAGCTGACGTTGAAGCCGATTTCGAGTTCGGGGCCCTCGTACTCGACCGACACAACCTCTTCCGCCTCTTCCTGCATGGGATTGTTCGCAGAAATCCGGATTTCTCCGGTGCCCAACTGCAAACGGACGTTGCGATACATCTCGTTGGACAGGATCGACGTACGACTCAGCGCCTCCCGAAGCTCGTGCCGATTGCAGGTCACGAGCTTGTCAGCGGCCTCCGGAATCGCCCGCCGATAGTCCGGGAACGTACCGTCAATCAGCTTGCTGACCAACGTGGATAAACCACTCTCAACCGATACGTGATTCGTCGAAAAGCCCAACCGAATATCGCCATCCGATACCATGCGCGACAGTTCACCAACCGCTTTGCGCGGCACGATGAACTGCGCCGGCGCAAGCGACCCCGGACCATCACTGGTGGTCACCGCGAGGCGCTGTCCATTGGTCGCGACTGCCGTCAGGCCGCCTTCGCCAAGGTCGATCAGCAGACCGTTGAAAAAGTAGCGAACGTCCTGCTGCGCCATCGCAAAACTGGTTTTGGCAAGACACTGTTTCAGTTGTTCAGCGCCAATCGTGACCGAGACCTGCTCGCTTTCTTCCGCGGGCACCTTTGGGAAGTCCCCGACCGGCAGTGTGGCCAGCTGGGACTTGAACCGACCGCAACGCAGATGGATCTTGTCCTCGGACTGTTCGACGGTAACTTCGGCATCCGCCGGCAAACTCCGACAGATGTCGACAAGCTTGCGCGCGGGAACGGTCACATCGCCAGGCTCACTGACTTCAACATCCGTAACACGGGCGGAGAGTTCGACTTCCTGATCGGTGCCGGTCAGTGACAGGCCATCTTCGCCCGCAACCACCAGCAGATTCGACAGCACCGGGATCGTCTGCCGCCGTTCGACCACGCTCGAAACCAACTGCAGCGGCCCTAAGAATGCGTCCCGATTGATGGCAAACTTCATGCGTTTTCCCTAAGTGTCCCACTCAAACGGCACCCATCCGGACCAACGCCGGAGTGCCCGTGCCGCGAACACGGATTAAACCACTCGGGCAGGGTGCTGACTATAGCGATGCCCCTGTAAAAGAGGCGATCACGTACAGGATGCCAGACCTTGAATCCGTCAGCTCGTCAGGATGCGAAGCAGGTTGTTGTAGTCCTCGCCAATCTCGACGTGGGACTCGCGCAACTCTTCTACCCGATTGCAGGCGTGCAGTACCGTTGAATGATCGCGACCGCCGAAGCTGTCTCCGATCTCCGGCAAGCTGTGATTCGTCAGTTCCCGCGCCAGCGCCATCGCAATCTGGCGCGGACGGGTCACCGAACGCGTGCGCCGTTTGCTGTGCAGGTCACCCACCCGAACCTTGAAGTAGTCCGCAACGATCTTCTGAATGTTGGGGATTCCAATCAGCCGGTCCTGAATCTGGATCAGATCGCGAATCGCTTCCCGCGCCTGCGGCAGCGTGATTTCGCGACCGGTGAAGCGGGCGTTCGCAAGCACCCGTTTCAGCGCTCCTTCCAGTTCACGCACGTTCGAGCGAATGCGCTCCGCAATGAAGAAGGCGACATCCTGGGACAGATTGACGCCTTCGCCTTCAGCCTTGCGAATGAGAATCGCAACACGCATCTCGAGTTCGGGTGCCTCGACCGGTGCTGTCATACCCCAGACGAACCGGCTCTGGAGCCGCTCTTCCATGCCTTCGATTTCTTTCGGGTACCGATCGCAGGTCAGAATGATCTGTTTGCCTTCTTCCTGCAGTCGATTGAAGACGTGGAAGAATTCTTCCTGGGACTTCGACCCCTTGGCGAGAAATTGGATGTCGTCCATCAGCAGTACATCAACCGCACGGTAGTACTGCGTGAACTGACTCATCGCGCCTTTCTCGATCGCTCGCACCATGTCTTCCATAAACCGTTGGGAATACATGTACGCAACATTGAGGTGGGGGTTCCGCTCGAGGATGGCGTGGCCCACCGCGTGCATCAGGTGCGTCTTGCCGAGCCCGACACCGCCATACAGGAGCAGCGGATTGTAGGCGCCCGCACCCACGTGCCCCGCCACCTGAATTGCGGCAGCGTGCGCCAACTGGTTGGACCGCCCTTCGACAAACGAGTCGAATGTGAATTCGGGATTGAGATCGAGCAAAGGATGGAAGCTGTCTTCCTTCAGCATCGGCTCGATCCGACCGGACAAGCCGACAACCGGCTTGCTGCCGATCTCGAGGGTCACTCTGAAGCCGCGCGCCCCGGCAAGCTCGACGATCCGCGTAAAGAATCCGTTTTGAATCCGGTCCCGAATGAATCGATTCGGCGCAAACAGGCGCAGCTGTTCACCTTCCTCGAACACCTGGAGCGGTCGCAGGCATTGTTCGACGTCCTGCGGTGGGAGCTCATGTTCGAGTAACTGCAGACATTGATGCCATGTACTAGAGGCCACAGAACTCCCCACAGACGAAGGTTTGGATGACTGCTTCGGGTTCTTCTTCTGAGAGGGATGCGCCCGAACGCGANGCTCGATACTAACGCCATCCCGGGGAGCGCGCCAAGACCGAAACCGCTGAATCAGGCAAAAAAAAAAAGACGCTGTGGATTCTGGGAAACGTATTGAATATCAGCGGTTTATGTGCACTCTTCCGGTAAAAAAGGTTGAGAGCCTGTGTACAACCTGTGGATAACTTCGGGGCGCTTGGCGGCAGACCCGCGCCTGTGGACAAACGCGCGATNTACTCACGGTTCATCCACAGCTTTTGCGCAGNATTCAGGCAGTTGTTCCATAGGNTTTATACCGGCCCCAAAGGCCCATCCCACGGGGTTTTACCGAATCTACCCACAGCGGCGGCAGCCTTAACAACAATAACAATAACAAGCTCTATATATATATCACTNTCTTTTTTATTNAGGACTTCCGAATCCGCACTGGCGCAGAGNCCCGAAAAAGCTGCATTTCTAAATTGACGCTCCCNAGCCCGATCATTAGAATCGCGGCCTCACTTCGTGGGGTGTCCGCCGTGAAAAGAACCTTCCAACCAAGCGTACTGAAGCGCAAGCGCAATCACGGATTTCGTGCGCGTATGGCGACGAAGGGCGGACGACTGGTCCTGAAGCGCCGTCGGGCCAAGGGCCGCAAGCGCCTGTCCGCCTGATGTCCGACCGCTCCGGCGGAGAAGCATTCAGCAAAGACAGACGCCTCCAATCAAGCTCGGATTTCGACTGCGTCTTTGCGCAGACCGAGGTTCGCGTCAGCCGCAAAGGCATTGTCATGCTCGCGAGGCGTAATCAGCTCTCCCGGAGTCGCCTGGGAATGGTCATCAGCAAACGTTCGCTCAAACTTGCCAGCGATCGCAACCAACTCAAACGCGTGATTCGTGAGTGGTTCCGGCGGGAACGCCGGCTGCGCGAGTCCAGCCTGGACGTGATTGTCATGTCCCGGCCCGGGGTGAAACTGACCCAGGTTGCTCAGATCCTGGCGGGACTGCAGGACGATCTCCTCGAGCGCGTCGACAGGCTGCGGTGCGCATGAACAGCCGGCCCTATGGCAGTGGAACACAGCGTGCCGATGTCCAGGTGCTGGTGTGGCTGATACGCGCCTACCAGTTGGCAATCAGCCCGTTTCTGGGTCGGCACTGCCGATTCCATCCTTCCTGTTCCGCCTACGCGGCTGAAGCCCTGGTTGAACACGGACTCGTCCGNGGAGTCTGGCTCGCCCTGAAGCGGGTTGCCCGGTGTCATCCATGGAACCCGGGCGGGAATGATCCCGTTCCCCACCGTTCGCACACCTGCGGGGTTGAAACCGACTGACGATGGACATCCAACGGATCGTCATACTCGCGGGACTCGCGGTGACCGCATGGCTGTTGCTGCAGGCCTGGCAGGAAGACTACGGTGCGCAGAACGCTCCGGCGCCGACCGTGGTCAGCNCTGAAAACACCGCCGCGTCCGCTGACCTCGGGTTACNGCAAGTGCCGTCGACTCCNTCGGAATCATCCGGTGACGTATCGGCTCTGGCGCCGTCGCCTGCCGAGGCCGCCGCTGAAGTGCCAAGTCTGGGTGATGCGGTTTCGTCGGACCCGGCCCCTTCAACCGATCTGATTCGGGTCGAAACTGCACTGCACCTGGCAGAGATCGACCCCGTTGGCGGCGACCTCGTCAGCGTCGCGCTGCGTCAGCATGTGACGACGCTCGAGAGCCAGGTGCCATTTCCGCTCGTCGATCCGCGTAACAAATACGCCGCGCAATCCGGATTGATCGGACCGGATGGCACGGACAGTGGGGGCCGCCCGCTGTATTCCGCCGCGCGCAGCACTTATACCATGGACGATGAAGGACAGCTCGAGGTCCGTCTCACGCATCGTCAGGCGGACGGCGTCACCGTCGTCAAACGTTACACGTTCTACGACGACGACTACCTGATCGACATCGACTTCGAGGTGATCAACTCGCGCGGCATTCCCTGGCAGGGCGCGCTCTTTGCCCAGATCCGTCGGGACAGCCAGCCGCCCATGATCGATGAGTCGATCGGGATCGGAATCCAGCCCTACGTCGGGGGCGCGGTCTATCGGGAATCGGAGCCCTATTCGAAGATCGAGTTCGAGGACCTTGACGACGAATCGTTCAAAGAAAAAGTGGTCGGCGGCTATGCCGCAATGGTGCAGCACTATTTCGTCACGGCCTTTGTGCCCAAAGGTATTGGCGAAGAGGCGACGGAAAACACGTATCAGGGACGCAGGNTTGGGGACNGCGACCTCTACACGCTCGGTTTCACCACGCCCCTGACGGTCATCCAGCCTGGCGCGACCGGAACCATCGGCGCTCAGTACTACGCCGGACCCAAAGATCAGCTGCGTCTCGAGAAGATTACCGAAGGCCTCGACCTAACNGTGGATTANGGCTTTCTNTGGTGGCTGNCGCAGCCGCTGTTCTATCTGCTGAACACCCTGCACGGCACGGTCGGGAACTGGGGTTTCGCCATCATTCTGCTGACGTGCGTCGTGAAACTGCTGCTCTATCCGCTGTCCGCGGCAGGCTACCGTTCGATGGCCAAGACGCGGAAGCTCCAGCCGCAACTGATGCGCCTGAAGGAGCAGCACGGCGACGATCGTCAGGCGTTCTCGCAGGCGATGATGGACCTGTACAAGAAAGAGAAAGCCAATCCGGTGGGTGGATGTTTCCCGCTGTTGCTGCAGATGCCCGTATTTCTGGCGCTGTATTGGGCCCTGATGGAGAGCGTCGAGCTTCGCCACGCGCCGTTCATGTTGTGGATTCACGACCTGTCGGCGATNGATCCCTACTTCGTGCTGCCAATTCTGTTTGGCGTTTCGATGTACCTCACGACGATGATGCAGCCNGAGCCGCCTGACCCCATGCAGGCCAAGGTGCTNAAGCTCATGCCTGTGATTTTCAGCGTCTTCTTTCTCTGGTTCCCCGCCGGGCTGGTGCTCTACTGGCTGGTCAACAACATCATCTCGATTGCCCAGCAGTTCTACGTGACGCGGCAGATAGAGAAGGCCGACCAGGCCACCTGAGGACGCGAGCGCCCCTCATGGCACAGGGCGACACCATTGCTGCGATTGCCACACCCACCGGGCGCGGCGGAGTGGGCATTGTGCGTATCTCGGGCCCCGCGACCGCGCGGATTGCCGCCGGTATGCTCGGCAACGTCCCGCAGCCCCGCTATGCAACCTTTGCCCGCTTCCGTCGAGAAGACGGCTCGGCAATCGATGAAGGGATCGCGCTGTTCTTCCCGTCCCCCGCGTCGTATACGGGTGAGGATGTGCTCGAGCTGCAGGGCCACGGAGGGGTTGTCGTGATGGACCTGCTCCTCGAACGCGCAACGCAGCTGGGTGCGCGGCTTGCCCGCCCGGGAGAGTTCACGGAGCGGGCGTTCCTGAACGACAAACTCGATCTGGCCCAGGCCGAGGCGGTTGCCGACCTCATCGACAGTGCGAGCGCCGCGGCCGCGCGGAGCGCCATGGCGTCGCTCGATGGTGAGTTCTCACGCCAGGTCGACGGGCTGGTCGAAGCGGTCACCTTGCTGCGCATGTATGTCGAAGCCGCGATCGACTTCCCGGAGGAGGAGGTCGACTTCCTTGCCGACGACTCGGTCACCGAGCGACTGAAAGCCATACAGAGCCAGCTTCAGGAGCTTGCCCGCGCAGCAGGCAGCGGTGTGCTGCTCGCGGAAGGGATCGAAATTGCGCTGGCGGGCAAACCGAACGCGGGTAAGTCGAGTCTGATGAACCGCTTCTCCGGGCGCGACACCTCGATCGTGACCTCCGTACCCGGAACCACCCGGGACGTCGTCACGGAGTCGGTCAACCTGCGTGGTGTCCCGGTCCGGTTCGTGGACACGGCCGGTCTGCGTGACTCGNNCGACCTGGTNGAGCAGGAGGGTGTGCGCCGGACTGTCGCGGCGGTGGCGAGGGCGCATCACACGCTGATCGTCATCGACGCAAACGCCACAGGGTCTGATCCCCGGCGGATCGAAGCGGAACTGNGGGATGTGNTGTCGCAGCTTGATGCGGGTGNGGGCGCTGCAACCGTCGTNCTCAACAAGGTGGATCTGGCGGATGTCCAGTNCTGGCCGGAGACGGTTGCGGAGTTCGACGTGGTGGCGGTCTCGGCGCAGACGGGCGCAGGGTTCGACGCGCTGATCGAACGGATTGCCGCGGCGGTGGGTTTTGACGCGGAAGCGGGGACCTTCACGGCCCGCCGGAGGCACCTCACCGCCCTCACGGAAGCGACGGATGCCGTGGCCCGTGGGATGTCAGCCCTGACCGACACAGGCGCGGGAGAACTCCTTGCTGAAGAGCTGCGGCTCGCCCCGGATGCGTTGGGGGAGATCACGGGGGTGTTCACCGCGGACGATCTCCTCGGCCGAATCTTCTCGAGCTTCTGTATCGGCAAGTAGGCGCGGCGACGGCGGCGGAGAAGGATCCGTCAGTTGGGGGATCGATTTCGTTTCCGGGTCTGAAATGCCGCGGTTATACTGCCGCACCCTCGCTGCCCGGTCGGTTCCCCGGTCTTGTGCGGGGCTTGTTTTCAGGTTGCGCTGTCGCCCTGTGCGGTGCGCACCGGACTCTGACGGGACGCGATTGTCATGCAGCATCCAACAACCTACGACGTCATCGTCGTTGGTGGCGGCCACGCCGGCACCGAAGCGTGTCTTGCGGCTGCACGGGCCGGCGCGCGGACGCTGCTGCTGACCCAGAACATCGAAACACTGGGGCAGATGTCCTGCAACCCGGCGATCGGGGGCATCGGCAAGAGCCACCTGGTGCGGGAGATCGATGCCCTCGGTGGCGCCATGGCCCACGCCGCGGACCGCGCGGGCATCCAGTTTCGTACGCTGAACTCCCGCAAAGGACCCGCGGTCCGGGCAACACGGGCACAGGCTGATCGCGCGTTGTATCGGGCGGCGATCCGGGACATTGTCGAGCATCAGCCCAACCTCGCGCTGTTCCAGCAGTCGGTCGACGATCTCATCGTCGAGAACGGACGAGTCGTCGGAGTCGTGACCGCGATGGGCCTCGGGTTTCGCTGTCGCGCGGTGGTGCTGACCGTCGGGACTTTCCTCGGTGGCGTGATTCATGTCGGCCTCGAACAAAGCCAGGGCGGCCGCGCGGGTGACGCGCCGTCGAATCGCCTGGCAGCGCGTCTGCGTGAACTGCCGTTCCGGGTTGATCGTCTCAAAACCGGCACNCCACCCCGANTCGACGCCCGGTCCGTCGATTTCACCGACCTTGAAGCCCAGCCTGGCGACGAGCCGACGCCGGTGATGTCGTTCATGGGGCGACGCGACGAACACCCGCNGCAGGTNAGTTGCCANATCACGCATACCAACGAGCGCACGCACGAGATCATCCGTGCCGGCCTCGACCGCTCGCCGATGTATACAGGGGTCATCGACGGCGTCGGGCCGCGCTACTGTCCCTCGATCGAAGACAAGGTGGTGCGGTTCGCCGATCGCTCGGGTCACCAGGTCTTTATCGAGCCGGAAGGACTGCATTCGACCGAGCTTTACCCCAACGGGATCTCGACCAGTCTGCCGTTCGACGTGCAGATGGACCTCGTCCGTTCGATCAAGGGGTTCGAAGCGGCCGATATCACACGTCCCGGCTACGCGATCGAGTACGATTTTTTCGANCCGCGTGATCTGTCCGCGACGCTCGAAACCAAACACATGCCCGGACTGTGGTTCGCCGGGCAGATCAACGGCACCACCGGTTACGAGGAAGCGGGTGCGCAGGGCATCGTGGCGGGCATCAACGCCGCACGCGCGTGCCGCGACGAAGCGCCCTGGCGNCCTGAACGCACGAATTCCTACATCGGCGTCATGATCGATGACCTCGTGACCCAGGGCACCAAAGAGCCCTATCGGATGTTCACGAGCCGTGCCGAGTACCGGCTGACCCTCCGGCAGGACAATGCTGACGTCCGCCTGACCCCGATCGGCCGGGAGCTGGGTGTGGTCGATGACGTCCGCTGGGCACGGTACTGCACGAAACAGGAGCGTATCGACGTACGCCNCGGTCTGCTTGGCCGCACCTTCGTGCAGCCCGGATCGGAAGNGGCCGCACTGCTCGAACCGCTGCTCGACCGCCCGCTTGCTAGGGAATACAGCGTTGCCGATCTGCTGCGCCGGCCGCAGCTTGGGGCACGCGATGTGCTGATGGCCACAGGCCTCGATTCGGATGACACCGAAGTCGACGAACAGCTCGAGATCGAGCTGAAATACGCGGGCTACATCGATCGTCAGCACCAGGAGATCGCGCGTCTGGAACAAGAGGGTGCGCGGGCGATTCCGACGGATCTCGACTACGCCTCGATCCGCGGACTGTCCAATGAAGTCGTGCAGAAGCTGAACGACACGCGCCCCGAGACGATTGCCCAGGCACACCGCATCCCAGGGGTGACACCCGCGGCGGTGTCGCTGTTGCTCATCTACCTGAAGAAACGCGGAGTCCTCGGGGCTGCGCGTGAGGCCAGCGGGTCCGCTTGAGGGCGGGCGGCAGTCTCGTGATGAATCGAACCACCAAGGCGGGTCCCGCACGGACGGCCGAGGCGGATCGGCTCGATGCTGGGCTGGCCGCACTGGGTCTCGATGACACGCCGCCCGGTGCCCGAGCGGCGTTGCTCGCCTACCTGTCGCTGCTGTCGCAGTGGGGCCGGACGTTTAATCTGACCGCGATTCGCGACCCGTTGCGCATGGTGTCGCACCATCTGCTGGACAGTCTGGCGGTGCTGCCAGCGCTTGATGACGCGCTGCGTGGCCGCGCAACGGCGCGGGTGTTGGACATGGGCAGCGGCGCCGGTCTGCCGGGGTTGCCGCTCGCCGCGCTGCGAGCCGACGTCTGCTTCACGCTGATCGACTCGGTCGGCAAGAAAGCCGGCTTCATGCGTCAGGCCGCGGGCGAGATGGGCCTTGCGAACGTGGAAGTCCGCCATGGGCGGGTGGAGGACGAGACGGAGGTCTTCGATGTCGTCATGGCGCGGGCGTTTGCGCCCCTGTCCCGATTGGTAACGCTTGCCGGGCCGCGGCTCGTTCCGGGTGGGTGCATCCTTGCCCTCAAGGGAGACTTGCCGGACGAGGAACATGTGGCGGGTATGGACGTAGCGCTCGTTGACGTTCCGTTTGTCGAAGGCCGGCGGCAGATTGTTCGCGTCGACATCGGGCCGCAAAACGGTTAAAGAAGTGCGGTGATTGGGGTCGCCGGGACGCGCCGGGTGAAGCTGCACGCGCCAGTGTCAGTGCCTGCGGCGGAAAAGAGGCACCCGCGGCGGAGACGTAGAAAAGAACCAATGAAACTCGCAGTCACGAATCAGAAAGGGGGCGTCGGCAAGACGACCACCAGCGTCAACCTCGCCGCATCCCTCGCGGCGATGCACCGCCGCGTGCTTCTGGTTGATCTTGATCCGCAGGGTCATGCAACGATGGGTCTCGGCGTCGATAAGAACGAGGCAGAAGTCACGGTCTACGACGTGTTGATGGCTCCGGACGAGGTGACGGCCGCGGTCGTGAACATCGAGTCGCCCGGCGTTGACCTGATCGCCTCGAATGTCGACCTGACCGGCGCGGAACTCGAACTGATTGACCTGCCCAGGCGCGAGTTCCGGCTCGCAGACGCGCTCCGGCAGGTGTCGGGGTACGACTACGTGATCATCGATTGCCCGCCGTCGCTGGGTCTGCTGACGCTGAACGGCCTTGCGGCGAGCGATCGCGTACTCATACCGATCCAGTGCGAGTATTACGCGCTGGAAGGACTGACCGCACTGTTGCAGACCATCGACCGGGTGACCGCGGGTGTGAATCCGGGACTGACCGTCGAAGGCATCGTTCGTACCATGTACGACCCGCGCAACAGTCTCACCCGGGATGTGTCGGAGCAGCTCAGCGAGCACTTTGCCGACGAGCTGTACCGTACCGTGATCCCGCGCAACGTCCGTCTGGCCGAAGCCCCGAGCTACGGCCTGGCCGCCCTGCACTACGACAAGGACTCATCTGGCGCGAAGGCCTACCTTGCCCTCGCGGGTGAGCTGGTGCGCCGCGAGCGCGAACGGGTTGCAGACTGAGAACGCCTGTAACGACGCGCACAGCGCGATTGGTATGATGCTCGGCCCCTGACACGAGGGTCGCTCGGAGGTAGACGCAATATGGCGGGTAAGAAACGGGGTCTGGGCCGGGGCCTGGACGCGCTGCTGGGTGGCAGCAAACCCCCCGCGGGCGAGCAACCTGAGTCAGGCGAATCAGCCGCAGACGGGCATGCGGGCGCTGAAACTGCAGGGGCTGTTGAGGGCGCGGGCGACGCGGGCGGTGGACTGGGTGATCGGACCGACGGCGAGCCGCGCGCGGCTGGCGCCACAGGCCTTGCGGAGATTCCGATCGAGTTCATCCGTCCCGGGCCCTTCCAGCCCCGCAAGGACATGGACCCCGACGCGCTTGCGGAACTCGCTGCTTCGATCCGGGCCCAGGGCATCATGCAGCCGATCGTGGTCAGGGTGGCGGAGCAGGCAGATCCGGGTGCAGCCCCGGGGCCAGGCGATCGTTACGAGATCATCGCGGGCGAGCGTCGCTGGCGGGCGGCGCAACAGGCAGGCCTGCATGCGGTCCCTGCGGTCATCCGCGAAGTCACGGACGAAGCGGGATTCGCGCTGTCGCTGATTGAGAACATCCAGCGCGAAGATCTGAACCCGATCGAGGAGGCAGGCGCCCTGCAACGCCTTGTCGAAGAGTTTCAGATGACCCACCAGGAAGTGGCCGAGGCGGTCGGCAAGAGCCGAACCGCGGTCACCAACTATCTCCGGCTCGCCCAGTTGACCCCGGATGTGGCCCGTATGGTGGCAGCCGGCGATCTCGAGATGGGTCACGCAAGGGCGCTGCTGCCGCTCTCGGCCGCCGATCAGGTCGAAGCCGCACGGCAGGTCGCCAATCAGGGTCTGAACGTACGTCAGACTGAAGCGCTGGTCCGGCGCCTCTCCAAACCGGCACCCGCCACGCCGGCACGCACGACCGACGCGGATACCCGTCGTCTCGAACAGAACCTGTCCGAGCGCCTCGGTCAGTCCGTCAGCATCGCGCACACGAAAAAGGGCAAGGGTCGGCTGACGATCAACTACAGTTCACTGGATGAGCTCGAAGGCATCCTCGCGCACTTCGGCGAGCTGGACTGACCGGCAAAGGGTGCCCGGGCGTCGGCATCGACCTCCGGAGCTCGTCAATCGGGGCGCGGTTTCCATGATCGGTGAGGTGTTGGCGAAGCTATTGGTCGGCGGCCACGCTGTTACTGGAATCAACAGCTGAACGCCCCGGTTTGCACGGTTGCCCGGCCATATCGAAATCAATATACTCCGCCCCGCGCGACGTAGGGGTGACTTTGAACATGGTGTCATTTTCACGCTTTACGCGGGCCGGATTACTGCAAGAGCGGCCCGGTTTCGATCGGGGACGCGACCATCGGGGGACGATGGTGCGCATCGTGGTATTGCAGTTGCTGGCAACGTTGGTCGTCTCAGCTTCCTGTTTGTTTATAGATTTGGTTGCTGCCGGATCGGTTCTCGTCGGCGGGTTGGCTGCGGCACTGCCGAACGGCTTCGTGGCCTGGCGGTTTGCTGCCGCGGGGCGGCGGGTGGATGCGAGGACACTAGCGTTTGCAGAGTTGGGGCGTTGGGGTGTTACTGTGGCGCTGCTGGCTGGAGCACTGCTCCTGATGGAGGTGGCCATCGCGCCCCTGCTCGGGATGTTTGCGGTGATGCAGTTCGTGCCGATTGCGGTGCCGCTGCTGAAACGGCGCACGGGCGCTGAGTAGCGGAGTTGCCGAGAGGCGCCCTGACGTTGGCAAAGTGAGCTGGGCAAGTTGGACATAGAGGGAGCGTGAAGCCGAAATGGCGGGCGAAACGGTTACCACCGACGAGTATATTCAGCACCACCTGACGAACCTCACATACGGTCAGTTTCCTGAGGGGCATTGGGGTTTTGCTCACAATGCCGAAGAAGTCGCACAAATGGGCTTCTGGGCGATCCACGTCGACACGATGATCTGGTCCATTGGACTTGGCTGCGTCTTCCTCGCGATTTTCGTCGCGGGCGCGCGTGCGGCGACGGCCGGTGTGCCGGGCACCCTGCAGAACATCTGCGAGATGGCCGTCGAGTTCGTGGAGGACAACATTCGCCAGGTCTTTGGCGACAGACCGAACGCCATCATCGGTCCCCTCTCGCTGACGATCCTGGTCTGGGTGTTCCTGATGAATCTGATGGACCTGATCCCGGTCGACTGGATTCCGCACGCTGCAACCCTCGCCGGTATCCACTACTTCAAGATCGTGTCGACCACGGATCCCAACGCGACCCTCGGCATGTCGTTCGGCGTGTTCGTGCTCGTCCTCTATTACAACTTCAAGATCAAGGGCCCCGTGAAATTTGTCGGCGGCCTGGTGACGCATCCGATCCCTCACTGGTCGATGTACTGGTTCAACTTCATCCTCGAAATTGTCGACATGATTGCCAAACCGCTGTCCCACGGGCTGCGTCTGTTCGGCAACCTGTACGCCGGGGAGATGATTTTCATCCTGATCGCCCTTCTCTGGTGGCCGACGCAGTGGCTGCTGTCGCTGCCGTGGGCGATCTTTCACATTCTGATTATCTGTCTGCAGGCCTTCGTCTTCATGATCCTGACGATCGTGTATCTGACCCAGGCCCACGACACGGGCGAGCACTGAGGCTGATTCCGGGGAGCGGAATCGCCCATACATGCAATCTGACTTGAGCAGGAGTTAAGAAATGGCAGAACTAATTATCCTCGCGGGTGGTGTCCTCATGGGACTCTCCGCTATCGGCAGTGGCGTTGGTATCGGCCTGCTGGGCGGAAAGTATCTCGAGGGTGTGGCACGTCAGCCGGAACTGCAGCCGATGCTGCTGACCCAGCTGTTCATCGTGCTGGCACTGGTCGACGCTGTGCCCATCATCGGTGTTGGTATCTCGCTCTACATGATCTTTGCGCTGTAAGACGCGCCGGAGTTCGCTGATGCGAGCACACCGAGCCGTTAACACAGTTTCAGGAGAGATGAACCGTGAGCATTAATCTGACGATGTTGGGCCAGTTGGTCTCGTTCGTCCTGTTCGTCCTGTTCTGCATGAAGTTCGTCTGGCCTCCGCTAACCGAAATCATGCGCCAGCGGCAGAAGGACATCGCAGAGGGCCTCGAAAAAGCCGCGGCCGCCGAGGCGCAGCTTGCCGACGCGAACAGCGCTGCTGAGGAAGAGCTGGAAGAAGCCAAGAAGCAGGCAGCCGAACTGATCGCACAGGCCAACGCCCGGGCGAGCCAGATCGTCGAAGAGGCGAAAGCCAAGGCCGGCGAAGAAGGTGAGCGCATCCTGGCCGATGCCCAGTCGAAGATCGAACAGGAGGTCAACCAGGCACGCGAAGCGCTTCGCGCGCAGGTCAGCGTCCTGGCCGTGGAAGGCGCCGAGAAGATCCTCGAAGCGAGCGTCGACCGTGAGGCGCATCAGGACATGCTGAACAAGCTGGCCGCAAGCCTCTGACCGGAGTGGGACATGGCTGAAGCCGAAACAACCACGATCGCCCGGCCCTACGCACGGGCTGCGTTCGCATACGCGCAGAGCGAAGACGGTGGGCTCGACAAGTGGTCGAAGATGCTGGGCTCGCTCGCGGTGGTCTGCAGTGCGCCGTCGGTACGCGAGGTGCTCGACAATCCGTCGTTGACCGCAGAAGGCCAGGCGGGCCTGCTGCTCGACCTCTGCTCGGAAGAGATGAACGACGGAGGCCGGAACTTCGTCGGCCTGCTCGCGGAGTACGACCGCATCGAGATACTGCCGAGCATTTCCGAGCTCTTCGAGCTGTTCAAGTCCAGCTTCGAAGAGACGGTGGAGGTTGAAATCACGAGTGCGTTCGAGGTGAGTGACTCGGAGCGCGAGCAGATCGGCACGGCGTTGCAGAAGATGTTGGGGCGCGATGTGAACATCGCGACCGACGTCGATGCATCCCTGCTTGGCGGGGTCGTGATCCGGACCGAAGATACCGTCATCGACAACTCGGTCCGCGGCAAGCTCGAAAAACTTGCCCAGCAGTTGACCTGATCGAGCGGCATCCCGTTCTCAGGTGGGCGGGCAAGCGAATTAACTCAAGCGAGTTTTCAAAATAGTGGGGAAAGGACCATGCAACAACTGAACCCTTCCGAAATCAGCGACATCATCAAGCAGCGGATCGGACAACTCGATACGTCGTCCGAAGCCCGTAATGAAGGCACCATCGTCAGCGTTTCGGACGGTATTGTGCGCATTCACGGTCTCGCTGACGTACAGAACGGCGAGATGGTCGAGTTCCCGGGCGGGGTGTTCGGCTTCACGCTGAACCTCGAGCGGGACTCCGTCGGCGCGGTGGTCCTGGGTGACTACAAAGAGCTGCGCGAAGGCATGACGGCCAAGTGTACGGGCCGCATCCTCGAGGTCCCGGTCGGTGAGGGCCTGCTGGGACGCGTCGTCGACGCGCTCGGTAACCCGATTGACGGCAAAGGGCCTATCGAGGCGGCCGGCTCGGACGCGATCGAGAAGGTGGCGCTGGGCGTGATCGCGCGTCAGCACGTCGATCAGCCGGTACAGACCGGCCTCAAGTGTGTGGACTCGATGGTTCCGGTCGGCCGCGGCCAGCGCGAGCTGATCATTGGCGACCGCCAGACCGGCAAGACCGCAATCGCGATCGACACCATCATCAACCAGAAAGACTCCGGCATTAAGTGTGTCTACGTTGCGATCGGGCAGAAGCAATCGTCGATCGCCAACGTCGTACGGACCCTCGAAGAATACGGCGCGATGGAGAACACCATTGTGGTCGCGGCAAGTGCTTCCGACCCCGCGCCGATGCAGTTCATCTCGGCCTACTCCGGCTGCACGATGGGCGAGTACTTCCGCGACCGCGGTGAAGACGCGCTCATCATCTACGATGACCTGACCAAGCAGGCGTGGGCGTACCGCCAGATTTCCCTGCTGCTGCGGCGTCCGCCCGGCCGTGAGGCGTACCCCGGTGACGTCTTCTACCTCCACTCCCGTCTGCTCGAGCGTGCCGCGCGCGTGAACGCGGACTATGTCGAAGCGCAGACGAACGGCGAAGTCAAAGGCAAAACGGGCTCGCTCACGGCACTGCCGATCATCGAGACCCAGGCTGGTGACGTATCGGCGTTCGTACCGACGAACGTGATTTCGATCACCGACGGCCAGATCTTTCTCGAAACCGACCTCTTCAATGCCGGCAACCGCCCCGCGATGAACGCGGGTGTCTCGGTGTCCCGCGTAGGTGGTGACGCGCAGGTCAAATTCATGTCCAAGATCTCGGGCGGCATCAAGCTCGCGCTCGCCAACTATCGGGAGCTCGAGGCATTTGCGCAGTTTGCATCCGACCTCGATGACGCGACCCGTCGGCAGCTGGAGCACGGCGCCCGGGTGACGCGTCTAATGCGCCAGAACCAGTACGCGCCGATGTCGGTAGCGGAGATGGGTGTGGTGCTGTTCGCCGCGAACGAAGGGTTCCTCGAAGACGTCGACGTCGACAAGGTGCTCGACTTCCAGGCAGCGCTCGTCTCCTACATGAACGCGGAACATGCGGACTTCATGAAGGCAGCGAACGAGACCGGCGTGTACTCGGACGAAGTTGAGGCCGACATGCGCAAGGCAATCGAAACGTTCAAGTCCACTCAGACCTGGTAAGACGCCTATGGCTTCTGCAAAAGAACTGCGGACCCAGATCTCGAGTATCAAGAATACTCAGAAGATCACGAGCGCGATGGAAATGGTTGCCGCGAGCAAGATGCGCAAAGCTCAGGATCGCATGTCGCGTGGCCGGCCCTATTCGGACTCGATCCGAACGGCGATTGGTCACCTCGCGCACGCGAATCCGGAGTACAAGCACCCGTTCACGATCGACCGCGGGGAAGTGAAGCGGGTCGGGTACATCATCGTGACCACTGACCGCGGACTGTGCGGCGGCCTCAACGTCAATCTCCTCAAGTCCGTTGTGAACGACATGAAGGAGTGGAATGAGCAGAGTGTCGAGATCGACCTGTGTCTGATCGGCAACAAAGGCGCCCAGTTCTTCCGTAGCTACGGTGGCAACGTCGTCGCGGCAAGTGCGCATGTCGGCGAGCAGCCAGCGATGAACGATCTGCTTGGCCTGATCAAGGTCATGCTGGACGCCTTCGAACAAGGCGGCGTGGACCGGGTGTTCCTCGCGAACAACGTGTTCGTGAACACGATGACCCAGAATCCGACGGTCCGGCAGCTTCTGCCACTTGATCCGGACGACGCTGAAGAGCTCGATCATCGCTGGGACTACATCTATGAGCCGGATGCCCGCGAATTGCTGGACGGCCTGCTGACCCGTTACCTCGAGTCACAGGTGTATCAGGCGGTGGTCGAAAACGTCGCGTGCGAACAGGCGGCGAAGATGATTGCGATGAAGGCTGCGACCGACAATGCCGGGGACCTCATCGACGAACTCGAACTGATTATGAACAACGCCCGTCAGGCTGCGATCACGCAAGAGCTGGCGGAAATTGTAGGCGGCGCGGCGGCGGTCTGATCGCGCAGGTATAGAAGAGGATCAACACATGAGCAGTGGAAAAATCGTATCCATCATCGGCGCTGTGATCGATGTCGAATTTGCCCGCGAGGAAGTGCCGCAGGTGTATCACGCGCTGACCGTGGACGAGAACGGTCTGACGCTGGAAGTTCAGCAACAGCTCGGCGACGGAATCGTGCGGACAATCGCGATGGGCTCATCTGAAGGCCTGGCGCGGGGTCTCGCGGTCACCAACACCGAAGAGCCGATCCAGGTGCCGGTGGGTGAAGCAACCCTCGGGCGGATCATGGACGTCCTCGGTAACCCGGTGGACGAGCAGGGCCCGATCAACGAAACCGAACGGATGGCAATCCACCGTGCACCTCCTTCCTACGCGGAGCAACAGGGCTCGGTCGAACTGCTCGAGACGGGTGTGAAGGTGATCGATCTGATCTGCCCGTTCGCCAAGGGCGGTAAAGTTGGCCTGTTTGGTGGCGCGGGCGTGGGCAAGACCGTGACCATGCTCGAACTGATCAACAATATCGCGAGAGAGCACTCGGGTCTGTCCGTGTTTGCCGGCGTGGGTGAGCGCACCCGGGAAGGTAACGACTTCTACCACGAGATGCAGGACGCCGGCGTAGTCGACAAGATTGCGATGGTGTTCGGTCAGATGAACGAGCCCCCCGGGAACCGCCTGCGCGTGGCGCTCTCCGGCCTGACCATGGCTGAGAAGTTCCGCGACGACGGCCGTGACGTACTGCTCTTCGTCGACAACATCTATCGGTACACGCTGGCGGGCACCGAGGTCTCGGCACTGCTCGGGCGGATGCCGTCCGCTGTGGGCTACCAGCCGACGCTGGCGGAAGAGATGGGCGTACTCCAGGAGCGGATTACTACGACCCGCAGCGGTTCGATCACCTCGGTACAGGCGGTGTACGTACCCGCTGACGACCTGACCGACCCGTCACCCGCAACAACGTTTGCGCACCTCGACTCCACGGTGACCCTGTCCCGCGACATTGCGTCGCTCGGGATTTATCCGGCGGTCGACCCGCTCGACTCGACATCCCGGCAGCTCGACCCGCTGGTGGTTGGTGAAGAGCACTACAACGTCGCGCAGGGTGTACAGAGCGTTCTGCAGAAGTACAAGGAACTGAAAGACATCATCGCGATCCTCGGGATGGACGAGCTTTCCGAAGAAGACAAGCAGGCTGTTGCCCGCGCACGACGGATCACGCAGTTCTTCTCGCAGCCGATGCACGTGGCAGAGGTCTTCACAGGCCAGCCGGGTGTCTACGTGCCGCTCGCCGACACGGTTCGCAGTTTCAAGGCGATCCTCGAAGGGGAATACGACGATCTGCCCGAGCAGGCGTTCAACATGGTCGGTAGCGTCGAGCAGGCGATCGAGAAAGCGAAGACGCTCTAACGGTTGTGCAGGGGCGCGACTGCATCCCTGCCGACTCGTTGGCAAGTGACACGATAAGGAGCACAGCATGGCGGGAACCGTCCACTGCAGCATCGTAAGCGCGGAGCAGGAGGTCTTCTCCGGAGACGTCGCGAGCGTCGTCGCAACCGGTACGCTCGGCGAACTGGGGATTCACCCCGGTCATACCGCGCTCCTCTCCGGGATCAAGGCCGGTCCCGTGCGCCTCGTGATGGAAGACGGCAGCGAAGAGATCTTCTTCGCCTCGGGCGGCTTCATCGAAGTGCAGCCGACCGCCATTACGATCCTAGCGGACACCGCCATGCGGGGTGACGACATCGACGAGGTGCAAGCCGAGGCTGCCCGCCAGCAGGCAGAGCGGGAGCTTGCCGATCAGAAGTCTGATTTCGACTTCTCGAGGGTCCAGGCGAACCTGCAGGATCAGGCAGCCATGTTGCGCACGGTCCGCAAGATGCGCGAGGGTCGTTAGCACCAGTCGGTGATTTGTGAGATCGAGAAGGGGTGGCAGAGATGCTGCCCCTTTTTCGTTTGAGTCAGGGAACGATGGTTACAAGGAACAGCGATGAAAGTTCAGTATCTCGAGATCGTTTCGCACGACGTGGATTCCGTATGCAACGCATACGAGGCCGCGCATTCTGTGAAGTTCGGCGAACCCGACGAACTGCTCGGCGGCGCGAGAACGTGCACGCTTGCCGATGGATCGATCGTTGGTGTGCGGGGTCCGCTCCGGGACACCGAGGACCCGGTGGTCCGTCCCTACTGGCTGGTCGAGAACATCGATCAGGCCGTGGGTGCCGCAGAGGCCGCTGGCGCGTTGATTGCTTTGCCGCCAATAGAAGCTCCAGGGAAAGGGAAGTACGCGATCTACCTTCTGGGCGGGAATGATCACGGGCTCTGGCAGCTCTGAAGTCGACCCCGGTTACCGCTTCTGCCCGACTTGGATCTTACAAATGTAAACAAACCCGAAATTGCCGCTCCCCGGACCGCCAAGTAAACTCGGCCTCTCCTTGAGACGCATGGCGGGTGCCGGCATGGCAATGGAAATAGTCATCCTCGCGGCGGGCATGGGCACCCGCATGCACTCCGCAAAGCCCAAGCCCCTTCACGATCTGGGCGGCAAGCCCATGCTCGCGCGCATCGTGGACACCGCCAGGGCCGTGAGCCCAACCCGCCTGCAGGTCGTGATCGGCAAAGGCGCCGACCAAGTCCGCGAAGCGTTCGCCGGCACCGACCTCGAGTTCGTGGTTCAGGCAGAACAACTGGGCACTGGCCATGCCGCGATGCAGGCTCTGCCCCAGTGCGACCCGGAATCACGCGTCGTTGTGCTCCTGGGCGACGTACCTCTCCTACCGTCCCACACGCTTGAAGCGTTCGCTGCAATGGAGTGTGATCTCGGGATTCTTACCGTCGACGTTCCCGACCCCACCGGCTACGGCCGGATGCTCCGCAGTGACGACGGATCGATTCGCTCGATCGTCGAGGAGCGGGACGCTACGCCCGATGAGAAGGCGGTGTGCGAAATCAACACCGGGGTCATGGTCGCCAAAGCGGCTGACTTCATGCGTTGGCTCGAACAGACCAATCAGGACAATGACCAGGGCGAGTACCTGATGCCCGACATCGTCGGCCTCGCGTTGGGCGAAGGCGGCCGGGTTGCAGGCATGAAGGCGGACCACCCGGACGATGTACAGGGCGTGAATGATCACCTTCAGCTCAACCGATTGGAGCGGGTCTTCCAGCGCCGTCAGGCGCGGGCGCTGCAACGCCAGGGTGTACGCATCGCGGATCCGGAACGGTTCGATCTGCGCGGTGAACTCGAGTTGGGTCAGGACGTCGCCATCGACGTGAATGTTGTTCTCGAAGGCACGATCCGGCTTGGTTCGAACGTGACGATCGGTCCCAATTGCCACATCACGAATGCTGAGATCGGCGACGGCAGCGTCATCAAGCCGAACACCGTCATTGAGGGTGCGTCGATCATGTCGGATTGCAGTGTTGGGCCGTTTGCACGCATTCGCCCGGGTGCGGTGCTGTCCGACGAGGTTGCGATCGGCAATTTCGTCGAAGTGAAGAAGAGCGTGCTCGGCAAAGGCACCAAAGCGAGTCACCTGGCCTACCTCGGCGATGCCACGATCGGAGCGCGCGTGAACATTGGCGCCGGTAGCATTACCTGCAACTACGACGGCGTGAACAAGCACCAGACCCTGATCGAAGACGACGTCTTCGTCGGAACGAATTCATCATTGGTTGCCCCGGTCACCATCCGCGAGGACTCGGCGATCGGCGCAGGCTCGACGATCACGAAGGAAGTCCCCGCCCGGACGCTCGCGATCGGCCGCGGCAAGCAGGTCATCATCAAAGGCTGGGAGAAGCCGAGGAAAGGCTCGAATCGCTGAATCGGCGGCGGTCTGTCGAGACAAACGAGGGACCGTTTGTGACGTTTGTCCACTAGAATGAATGGGCCGCATCGACCCGCATCCCGCGCGTCGAATGGAAGAGCGGGCCGGAGGTTGAACCATGTGTGGGATAGTTGGAGCCGTGACGAAACGTGACGTCGCCGGGATCCTCATTGAGGGTCTGCAGCGCCTCGAATACCGCGGCTACGACTCGGCCGGTCTCTCCGTCCTCTCGAGGGATAATGAAATCCAGCGGATGCGCCGCGCCGGCAAGGTGGCCGAACTGCGCGCCGCGAACCAGGCCGCCCCGGCCCTCGGTACCCTGGGCATTGCCCACACCCGTTGGGCGACCCACGGCAAACCCACCGAAGGCAACGCCCATCCGCATGTGTCCCGCGACTGCGTCAGCGTCGTCCACAACGGCATTATCGAAAACCACGAGGAGCTTCGCGAAGAACTACGCGGGGGCGGTTACGAATTCGCCTCGGAGACTGATACGGAGGTGATCGCCCACCTCGTCCACCGGGAAGTCGAGTCAGCGGGCGACTTTCGCAAAGGTGTGGAGTCCGCCCTCGACCGCCTGGAAGGTGCGTACGCGGTCGGCGTGATGCACCGGGCCTATCCGGACACGATCATTGGCGCCCGGCTTGGCAGTCCGCTGGTCGTCGGGCTTGGTTTTGGCGAGAACTTCATTGCATCAGACCCGCAGGCCCTGAGACCCGTCACTGACCGCTTCATTTTCCTCGAGGAAGGCGAAGTAGCGGAGATCAGCGCGGACGACGTTTCGATCTACGGCCTGTCATCCGAATCCGTGCAGAGTCGCGCGGTTCGTCTCGATGACCAGCGCGATGCCAGTAACAAGGGCAACTTTCGGCACTACATGCTGAAAGAGATCTACGAGCAGCCCGAAACCGTCGCTGCCACGCTCGAAGAACGCATCACGGACAAGCGTATCCTCGAGCGCGCTTTTGGCATCAATGCCCCCGACATCTTTGCCCAGGCGAAGGCCATCCAGATCGTCGCGTGCGGCAGCAGCTATTACACCGCCCTTGTATCCCGATACTGGATCGAACAACTGACGGGACTGCCCTGCGCCGTCGAGATCGCGAGTGAAATCCGCTATCGCACGGCGGCGGTCCAACCCGAGACCCTCTTCGTCA
This sequence comes from Gammaproteobacteria bacterium, assembly GCA_002728675.1. Taxonomy (GTDB): domain Bacteria; phylum Pseudomonadota; class Gammaproteobacteria; order Pseudomonadales; family Azotimanducaceae. The sequence continues at coordinate 994 of PBVL01000049.1, read as the reverse complement.
CCATCTCCCAGTCGGGCGAAACGGCCGACACCCTCGCGGCGCTCCGCCACGCCAAGGGGTATCTGGCGAGTCTGTGCCTGTGCAATGTGCCGAACTCGACACTGGTGCGCGAATCGGATCTCAGCCTGATGATTCACGCCGGCCCGGAGCTTGGCGTCGCGTCCACCAAGGCATTCACAAACCAACTCACCGACCTGATCCTCCTGACGCTTGCACTCGGCCGCAGCAAAGGCATGTCGGCGGAGATCGAGACAGAGATTGTGGGCGTGCTCCACGCGCTTCCAGCCCAACTCGAAGAAACTCTGAAGCTCGATCCCGCGATCGCCAGGATGGCCGAAGACTTTGTCGAGAAACACAATGCACTTTTCCTCGGCCGCGGCAGCCATTTCCCGATCGCCCTCGAAGGTGCACTGAAACTGAAAGAGATTTCGTACATCCACGCAGAGGGCTACCCGGCGGGCGAGCTCAAGCATGGCCCGTTGGCGCTCGTCAATGACGACATGCCTGTCGTCGCGGTTGCCCCAAATGACGAACTGCTGGAGAAGCTGAAGTCGAACCTCCAGGAAGTCCGCGCTCGCGGCGGCCAACTTTATGTGTTTGCCGACCGCAGCGCTGTCATCGAAGAAGAGCCTGGCATCAAGGTCATCAAGATCCCGGGCAGCCACCCGATCACCTCTCCTATCGTGCATACCGTGCCAATGCAGCTGCTGGCCTATCACGTGGCCGTACTGAAAGGCACAGATGTCGATCAGCCCCGGAACCTCGCCAAGAGTGTCACCGTCGAGTAGTTTCAACTGGTGGAAATAGCACCGACCTATTCGCACTTCCTTTGCTTCACTGTCACTGAAAGAACCAACTCGCTTAGGTTCTTTCAAGACAACTACACGGAAGAACAGGAAGAGACCCACCGCCTTATCAAGTCACTTCATGACAGTGGTTTGGGTTATCGAAGAATTGCTTATCGCCTAAACGAGAGAGGTATTCTGACTTCACG
>PBVL01000008.1 GCA_002728675.1 Gammaproteobacteria bacterium | reverse complement strand
CTGCGGTACTGTACGCATCGGGCCTGGAGGCGGGCGCTTTCCGCGACAAGATCCTTGCCCGCCTCGGTGACCTCGAGCGGCTTGTCGATGACATGCTGTCTTACGCGAAGCAAGGTGAATTCACGCTCCAGCCCATTGCAGTCTCCGAGCTGCTGAAAACACTTCGAGCCCGGCAGACTGAAGCGCGTCAGGCACTTTTGCATGTTTCGGAACCGGATCCCTTGACGCCGGATCAGATTCGGGCGAACCCAGATGCATTGATGAGCGTGCTTCAGAACTTGCTCGACAACGCCTGGCAGGCCGATCCCCAGGCCAACGTCGTGCTGAGCATCGAGCCTCAGGACGATGGCGCGGTCGGTATTGTGTGCCAGGACTCCGGCCCTGGTATTCCTGCGCAGATGCGTGAGCGCATCTTCGATCCCTTTGTCACCACTCGTACGAGCGGCACCGGTCTTGGACTTGCCATCGTTCGTGCCGTCGTCGAGGCGCATAACGGCGAGGTGGCGATCAGGCCCGGTGGTTCCGGCGCCACGTTTTTGCTGCGGCTACCGGCACTCATGGACCGGCAAGCACAATCGGAGGAAATGTAGATGAGCGCGGTTGCCCCGATAGACACCAACGACGGCTTCGTCGTCGATACCGACACGCAACCGGCGGTTCTGGTCGTTGAGGACGATCCGAGCTTGAGCGAAGCGCTTTGCGACACATTGGCGATCGCAGGTTACTCGACGGTTGCCGCCCACGATGGAGGGGAAGCGCTGCGGTACTTGCAACGGTCCCGTTCCGGCCGCTTCGGCCTCGTCGTTACCGACGTCCAGATGAGCCCGGTCGGCGGGCTGGAACTGTTGCGTGCGGTAAAGCAGGAGCAACCGGAATTGCCGGTCTTGCTCATGACCGCGTTCGGCACCATTCAGCAAGCGGTCGACGCTATGCATGAAGGCGCGGCGGACTACCTCGTCAAGCCCTTCGAGGCCGAAGTTCTCATCAGTAAGGTCAGCCACTACTGCCAACCCGAAGGTGTTGCGTTTGCGGACGCACCCAGAGGCATGGTCGGGGCCGATCCTGCATCCTGCGAGCTCTACGAGCTGGCGCGCCGTGTTGCCGCGAGTGACGTGACGGTCATGGTGAGCGGGGAGAGTGGGGTAGGCAAGGAAGTCCTCGCCCGTTTCATCCACGAGAGCTCGGGACGTGCATCGGGGCCCTTCGTTGCGCTCAACTGCGCCGCGATCCCGGAGAACATGCTGGAAGCGATTTTGTTCGGGTACGAGAAGGGCGCCTATACGGGAGCCCACAAAGCATGTCCGGGCAAGTTCGAGCAAGCCGATGGCGGTACCTTGCTGCTCGATGAGATCTCGGAGATGGCGCTTGGTTTGCAAGCGAAGCTACTTCGGGTGCTCCAGGAGCGCGAGGTGGAGCGGTTGGGTGGGCGTGAGCCTATACAGCTGGACGTTCGCGTGGTGGCAACCACGAACCGTGACCTCGCCGCTGAGGTCGCCGCGGGCCGTTTCCGGGAGGATCTCTACTACCGGCTCAACGTTTTTCCGATGCGGGTTCAACCGCTGCGGGAGCGGCCTCTCGATATCGCGCCGCTTACCCGTCATTTGCTGAAACGCGCCGCCGAAGCCAGTAATCGCAGCCCGCCGGAGTTTTCGCCCGACGCCCTCGCGGCGCTGATGTCGCACAGGTGGCCGGGAAACGTGCGAGAGCTTGACAATGTGGTGCAACGCGCCCTCGTCCTTTGCCAAGGTTCGACGGTCGAGCGTCGTGCCATTGTTTTCGAGCCCGGTACCTACCGCACAGACGAACCCGCGGTGGTCGCCCCTGATCCGGAAACGTTGGGAGAGGAGCTCAAGAGCAACGAGTTCCGTTTGATTCAGGATGCGTTGGACGCGTGCCGGGGCAACCGCAAGGAGGCTTCCGAGCGGTTGGGGATTTCTCCTCGAACGCTCCGTTACAAGCTCGCGCAGATGCGTGAAGCTGGCATTGATGTGAGGTAGCGATCATGAAGATCAGTGAAGCCCAGCACGTGCTCGCACAAGCCAAGCTGCTAGATGCACGGGCCCAAGCGCTCGAATCCAACATGGTGAGTCGTTTGGCCGAGCCGGGGATGGTTCCGGGAGCCGACAAGGCCTCGTTCGGGGACCTCATGCGTGATTCCGTCAATCAGGTGAATCAGACCATGGCCGGTGCTCAGGCGAAGACAGCCGCCTTTTTGAACGACGAGCCCGGCGCCAGCCTCGTCGAGACCATGGTCGCGGTCAACAAGGCGCAGGTGGCCTTCAAGAGCGTGGTCGAAGTAAGAAATCAGCTGGTTCAAGCGTACAAAGATATCGCCAACATGCCCATCTAAGGGGCTGATGGGATCCAGGAGGAAAATGTAGATGGCGACGATTCAAGTCGAAGCACCGCGACCGAACGCCCTTGAAGGGCTCGGGCGCCTTGCCCCGTGGCGTCAAGCTGCAGTGTTCGTGGCGTGCGCGGCCACGATTGCGGTGGGCGTGGCCGCAGCCTTGTGGATCCAAGCCCCCCGTTATGTGGCGCTTGGCCAGAAATTTTCCGTTGCTGATATGCCGGAGGTACGCAACACGCTGGAACGTTCGGGGATCGGCCACGAGATGGATTCGGGCGGCACCGTCCTCGTCGATTCGTCCTCGGTGAAGGATGCGGAGTTTGCACTCGCCGAGGCGGGGCTCGGCGCATCCAGCACGCTCAGCATGGAAAAGCTCTATGGGGGTGAGGGCGGGTTTGCCGAGACCCAAGAAGACAAACGCCAGCGAATGGTGCTTGCTAAGGAACTCGACCTCGCGCAAACCGTGAGCCGGCTTAAGCCGGTGGCCGCGGCAAAGGTCCATCTCGCAATTCCCCGGCGTTCACCGTTTCAACGCCGCGCCACTCAGCCAAGCGCCTCGGTCATGGTCGAGCTACGCGCGGGACGGCGGTTGACCCCAGTGCAAGTCGAGTCCATTCGCCAGCTCGTTGCGCAAGGGGTGGAGGGGATGGACCCCGAGCAGGTAGTCGTGACCGACCAGGCAGGGCGTCTTCTCGGTCGGGCCGGAGAGGAGGATTCAGCGCGGCAGCTCGATTACGTGCGCAACCTCGAAGCCCATCTTCTCTCTAAAGTGTCGCGCATCCTCACACCAGTCACTGGATCGAACGGGTTTGCGGCGGAGGTCACCGCCCAGGTGGATTTCACGACCTTCGAGAGTTATAAGGTGACTTACGATCCGGATAGCCCGGCGGTGCGCAGCCGAAGCAACGTTGAGGAGGTCAATGGGGGCGTTGCCGGGGGGGTGCCAGGCGCGCTGGCCAACCAACCGCCCGCGGACGCGGCTGCGCCCGAACAAGCCGGGGGTGCACGGGGCCAAGGTGCCGCGGGCAGTGAGCGCCGCCGGCGAAGCGAGGTGGTGAACAACGAGCTCGATCGAAACACTTCCTACAACAACACGAAACATCCGACCTTGGTGCATTTGTCGGCGGCGGTGATGCTCGATGACCGGAAGCTCGTTGGTGCCGATGGCACGATCGAGCGGCGACCGTGGACGCCGGAAGAGCTGAGCCGCTTCGAACAACAGATCAAGTCGGCGATCGGGTTTTCAATGGAGCGGCAGGATGTGGTGACGGTGACGCACACGCCATTTGCGCCATTGCCGACGGTGGAGCCGATGCCTGAGCCGCCGATCTGGGAGCAGGCCTGGATTTGGGATGTTGCGCGTAATGTGGGCGCCGGGCTTTTGGCGCTGGTGCTGGTGTTCGGTTGGCTGAAGCCGTTCATGCGAACCCTGGTGAATCGGGATATTGCTGAGCGTGAAGCGGTGACGGCGGTGGAGAATGCCCGGCTCACCGCGGATGCGGCTGCCCACGCGGCTGCCAATCCGATGGCGGACGAGAGAATTCCCCAGCTCGATGCCCCGAACCAATTCGATCGTAACCTCGAGGCAGTGCGTGGACTGATTCACAATGACCCTAAGCGGGCAGCCAATGTCATGAAGGAGTGGGTGAATGGCTGAGGAACCGAACGCGGGGCAACCGACGGGAGCGGCCCTCGAAACAGGTAGCATCGATAATCTGACGCGGGCTGCGGTCTTCACCCAGATTATCGGCAAGGACGCAGCCGCGGAGCTCTTTTCCCATCTGGACCCGCGGGAGGTGCAAAGGCTGGCCGCGGCGATCAAGGACCTCGATGCGGTCCCCCAGGCTCAGGTCGAGCAAATCCTCGGTGAGTTCATGGAAAACGTCGGGGCACACTCGAATTTGGGTATGGATTCCGAATCGTACGTGCGCAGCGTGCTCGAACAGGCGCTACCGCCGGACATCGCGGCAGCAATGATTGACCGGATCACGGTCGGGGGCGAGTCCGAGGGGCTCGAGCACATGAAGTGGATGGATGCGCGTCAGATCGTGGAGATCATTCGCGACGAGCACCCGCAAGTGAAGGCGATCGTGCTCTCGTACCTTGAACCCGATCATGCAGCATCGGTGCTCGCGCTTTTGCCAGAGCGTACGCGGCCTGACATCGTATTGCGCATTGCGACGCTTGATTCCGTTCAGCCCGAGGCCTTGATGGAATTGAATCGAACCCTCGAGACTCAGGTTTCCGGCACCCGGGCGGTGCAAACCGCCGCGATGGGTGGACTGAAGCGCGCCGCGGATGTCTTGAATTTCGTCGACTCCTCCGCTGAGGCGGAAATCATGGAGTTCATGAAGGAACACGACGCCGATCTCGGACAACAGATCGAAGACCTCATGTTCGTGTTCGAGAATCTTCGCGACGTGGATGCCGGCGGAATACAGACACTCTTGCGTGAAGTGTCATCCGACAGCTTGCTGCTGGCGCTCAAGGGCGCGGACGACGATCTGAAAGAGTACTTCTTCAGCAATATGTCGAAGCGGGCCGCGGAGATGTTGCGCGATGACCTCGAGGCCAAGGGGCCGGTGCGAATTAGCGAGGTCGAAGTGGCCCAGAAGGAAATTTTGACCATTGCGCGGCGGTTGGCTGAAGAGGGTCAGATCGCTCTCGGCGGTGCCGGCGGTGAGGAGTACATCTGATGCATGGCTTGATTCAGGTGCAAGTTAGATGACGGACACGCTCACAGCCTACGAGCGTTGGGAACTTCCGCTGGTGGAAGACGGTGTGGACGGCAATGCGCAGGAGCAGCGGCAACGTTCTCCACTGACGGCCTCGCAAGTAGAGGACGTGCAGCGCCGAGCGCACAATGAGGCGTTCGAGCAGGGGCGCGCAGATGGCTATGCGCAGGGCCTTGAAGAGGCCCGTGCCGCGGTAAGCGCCGAGATGTCCTCAGCGGTTGAGAGTTTGCGCGAGGGCTTGAATTGTTTGAGCCGGCCCTTCGAGGCGCTGGATGCGGAAATCGAGCAAAGTCTGGTCGCGCTCGCGTGCGCGACCGCCCGTGCGTTGTTCAACGATGAGCTGAGAGCAGAGCCCGAGCGTGTTCTCACGATCGTACGGCATGCACTGGCTTCGTTGCCGAGATCCGAGCGCGAGGTCGTGCTGGAGCTGCACCCGGAGGATGCCGCGATTGTTCGGGAGGCTCTGAATGCCGAGGGCGCGACGTGGGAGCTCAGAGAGAACCCGGGCTTGACGCGTGGGGGCTGCGTGATCGAATCGAGCGCTTCGCGCATCGACGCGAGTGTGGAAGCGCGTCTGGAGAGCGTGATCGCGCATGTCCTTGGCAGGGGCAATGACCCCGCGCGGGATGAGTCGCACGTCGAAGAGGGGGTCAACCCGTGAGCAATCCCCATGTGGCCCGATGGAACGAGCGGCTCGCGCCGTATGTGCGCCGGGCGACTAACCCGCGGCCTCTGGTGGTGGAGGGCAAGCTGTCGCGGATGGTCGGGCTGACCTTGGAGTCGGTCGGTTGCCAGGCGGCGATCGGCGACCGTTGCCACATCGTGCGAAGCGGCGGCTCGACGGTGGAGGCCGAGGTGGTCGGGTTCGCCGAAGAACGTTTGCTGCTGATGCCGATCGGCGATGTCCGGGGATTGGCACCGCAGTCCCGTGTGGTTCCATTCGGACGAAGTGGTCACATGCCGGTCGGCGTTGGCTTGATGTCCCGAGTATTGAGCGGCACCGGAGAGCCGCTGGACAATTTAGGGCCGCTGCGCGACGTCCAGCGCGTTCCCATGTTGTCCAAGGCGATCAACCCGCTCGAGCGCCGTCCGATTAGCGAGCCGTTGGATGTTGGTGTAGCGGGTATCAACAGCTTGCTCACGATCGGTCAAGGTCAGCGCCTCGGCCTTTTTGCGGCGAGTGGGGTCGGCAAGAGCATGCTGATGGGAATGATGACGCGGTTTACCGACGCTGATGTTGCCGTGGTCGGACTCATCGGGGAGAGGGGCCGGGAGGTGAATGAGTTCATTCACAATGTGCTGGGNCCCGATGGAATGTCACGGGCGGTGGTGGTTGCCNCACCGGCTGACGATCCACCCCTGATGCGGNTCCACGGNGCGCATCTCGCCACGTCTATTGCAGAGTACTATCGGGACCAGGGNCTGAACGTGCTTCTGCTCATGGATTCACTGACGCGCTACGCACAAGCTCAACGTGAAGTCGCGCTTGCCATTGGTGAGCCGCCGGCCACTCGGGGTTATCCTCCGTCGGTATTCGCGCGGCTGCCGCAGCTCGTTGAGCGGGCGGGTAATGGTGATGAGCGCGGTGGCAGTATCACCGCCCTGTATACGGTGCTCGTCGAGGGCGACGAGGCCAACGATCCGGTGGCGGATTCAGCAAGAGCNATCCTTGATGGCCATATTGTCCTCTCGAAAGCNCTCGCGGATCGGGGGCATTACCCCGCAGTAGATATCGAGGGATCGGTCAGCCGGGTCTTTACGACGGTGGCCTCGGAGGCGCAGCAAGCCCATGCGCGGGAATTCCGGCGCCTTTACGCCACCTATTCGCGCAATGAAGATCTGGTCACGGTCGGGGCTTACTCGCCGGGGAGCGATCCCCAATTGGATCGGGCCATCACGATGCATCCCCGCCTGATGTCGTTTCTCGCCCAAGACATGCGGCAGAAGGTTGACCTCAACGAAAGCACCCAAAGGCTTGCTGCACTCGTTGCGCCGCCTTCGGAGCCGGTGCCGGCAGTGCCGGGCGGCCTTGCAGTGACCGCATAGTACGAAGAACGGAGCGTCATGGTGAAACGTTCGAAGCGATTGGATGTAGTTGCGGAGCTTGCGGATCGCAAGGTGCAAGAGGCGGCATCGGCGCTGAAAGAATCCAATGAGAAGCTGGCGCAATCGCAGTACTCGGAGAACTTGCTTGCGTCGTCCCATCGGTCACATCGTGACCACATCGACGAACGGCTTGCTAATGGCAGCTCGGCTTACGATCTCAAAGTGCTCAGTCAATCCGTNACGAATTTGCAGAAGGGCCTCGATCAGATCGCCGGCCGGGTTCGGCAGGCAGAAGCCGAGCGCGATGCGTGCATGGAAGTTTGGACGGCACAACGGGCNAAAAGTCAGGCGATCGAGCGTGCTATCCAACGTCGCGTTGACGAGGAAACGAGCTATCGGCAACGTCAAGACGAACGTGCGATAGACGACACCATTTCTTCTCGCCGGCGATAAATTTCNCCCACTTGTCTGCCCNATTCCGGGTTGGCACTGAGTTTGCAATATCACTCGNNACGATGTGGCCAGGCTACACAGTGTGCTTGAGCCGGATCGTCGCGTATCAATCAGTCGCAAGGTGCGAACATCATGAGTCAANTCCCTGCCGTCGCAAATGCTCTACCGGGNCTCGAGACAGGAATTTCTTCNGCGAAACAATCAGTTAAGGGCGATGCGGGANGCGCTNCAGGNTTCGGTGAGGTGCTNGAGGAGGTCTCGGTAGCGGGNGCCGAGCCAGCGCCGTCNNCGGCAATGCCACCGGATGTCGAGGTGGAAGCTGGNGNGCCGGNGGAGGTGGNACTTGCNNACGCNAACGGTGAGACGCCGCCGGTCCCGGGCGAACCGCTGCCGCCGGGCGGCAATGCTTCGCCGTTGCCGCAAGCGACGTTACCGGAGCTTGCCTCAACCCAGATCCCGGATTCGGATCCGGTAACCGGCGCAGTGGCTGGACTGTCGGTCGATCGATCCGGACAACCGATTGGCACGCCGGTCGATGCCCAATTAGGGCGCAACGTGGCGACACAGCTTCCGCGTGTTGGCGAGACCNAAGGGNCGGACAGCGCGCTTGCGCCGTTGAGGCCGACTGGCCCGACTGGCCCGACTGGCCCGACTGGCCCGACTGGCCCGATAGGTTCGGTGGGTGAGCCGCTNACCGAAACGANCGTACCCNCAATGATGCGTGCCGTGCTCAATGGTGCTGCGTCCACACCGCCGGCCGACGCCTCNCTAGCGCCGGCCAAGCCTTCCGGGGCACTGGCCGCTGGTAACTTCTCGGAGTTGCAGCGAAACGCCATCGAAGCGTTCCGNCCCGCGGAGGGGGTGACACTCGACGATGCGTTCAGCGGACGGGCCGTNGAACGTCTAACGGATCCCACCAGCGCCATGACCAATGCCCAAGCCTCGAACGTCAATGCAACGCCAAGTTCGAACGTGAGCGCTACCGCGGGCCTCGGANTCACTCCNGCATTGAATCCCACCGACAACCTATCGTCTCGACCGTTCCAAGGTGCGCTCGCCGCGAACGTAGGCACGCCAGAGTTCACTCAGGAAGTTTCTCACCGGATCGCCTGGCTAGCCCGNCAGGACGGCGGTGTCGCCCGGTTGGAACTCAGCCCCCCTGAGCTTGGCCCAATCAACGTGAAAGTGACCGTCCAAGGGGAGCAAGCGCAGATCGTGATGAATGCGCAACACGCCTTGACGCGGGACGCGTTAGAAGATTCGGCAGAGCGTTTGAAGGAGGCGCTTGCCGAAGAGGGGTTTGCTCAAGTCGACGTTGATGTGGGTTCTCGGGAGCATTCCGAAGAAGAGGGGCAGTCTGAGCGCGGAGGTTCGAGCGCAAGTGCATCCTCGGATGACCTGGCCCGGAGCGACGTTCCGGTACAGGTCAGGGTCTCGTCGCACCCTGGNCTGGTCGATAGGTATGCCTGAGACGGTTCCGTCGGTATCTTGCCGCTCCCGGCGCTGCTGGCGGGCCNATGGCGTCAAAAAGGCGTCATAGCAACGGATNCTAAGGCAATATTTCGGCGTTAGTNNCTGAAATAGNTGACTATTTNNATTNTGGCATGGCCTTTGCTTCCTAAACNGGAAAGCCGAGTGGATCGGCAGTTACCGGAGGATGNGCAATGGCCGAAGAGGTTCAGCTCTCAGACAAGGGAGCGAGCAAGAGCGGGGCTTTGAAGTGGGTCATCATCGGGGTGGCCGCAGTGCTTCTGATTACAGGCTCCGTCGTCGGCACGTTGTTCACGCTGGGCATGCTTGGCTCCGAGCCGGTGCAGGCGTCGGCGGAAAGCGCTCCCACCGGCCTTCAGGATGGCAAGAAGAAGGCCGCGTTATACGTCTCCATCGATCCTCCCTTCACCGTCAACTTTCAAGGTAACTCCCGCGCCAGGTTTCTTCAGGTTTCGGTCGATGTGATGACCCGGGAACCGCTGGCGGAGGAGAGCCTCAAGCGGCATATGCCGGCAATCCGCAACAACCTGGTGATGTTGTTCAGCTCCAAGACCTCGAGCGAGCTGGCATCCATGGAAGGCAAACGGAGCCTGCAACGCGAAACCCTCGCGGCAATCCAGGATGTGCTTGAAGAAGAAACGGGGCACCCGGGTGCCGAAGCCGTGTTCTTCACTAATTTTGTGATGCAGTAGGACGCCCTCCGTGTCAGATATCCTTTCTCAAGACGAGATCGACGCCCTTCTGCATGGGGTCGATGGCGGAAGCATCGAAACCGAAGCGGAAGACTTCGGCGACGATGGCGATGCCCGCAACTACGATTTCACCAGCCAGGACCGCATCGTTCGTGGGCGCATGCCCACATTGGAGATGATCAACGAGCGGTTTGCGCGGCTGTTCCGCGTGAGCATTTTCAACATGCTCCGGCGCTCGCCGGAGATCTCCGCGACGAGTGTGCAGATGCTCAAGTTCTCTGAGTACGTGCACGGATTGTTCATGCCCGCGAACATGAACATGGTGCGGATCCGCCCGCTGCGTGGAACCGCACTCTTTACCCTCGATCCGAAGCTCGTGTTCAGCATCGTCGACAACTTCTTCGGTGGAGGCGGCCGGTTTCCCGCCAAGATCGAAGGGCGCGACTTCACCGCGACCGAGATGCGTCTCATCGAGATGATTCTCGACCGCGTCTTCACCGACCTCCAGGAGGCTTGGGCCCCGGTGCTCAAAGTCGAGTTCGACCACATGGGCTCGGAAGTCAATCCTCATTTCGCGAATATTTGCAGCCCGAGCGAAGTCGTGGTGGTTAGCGTCTTCCATATCGAAGTGGATGGCGGCGGCGGCGATCTGCACCTCGCGTTGCCTTACGCGATGGTGGAGCCGATCCGGGATCTTCTGGACACCGGCGTACAAAGCGACCGGGACGATTCTGATGACCGGTGGTTGTCTGCGCTGCGCGACGAGATTTTTACCGCGGAGATAGAGCTCTCATCGATGCTGACCGAGACCACGTTGCCGTTATCGACGTTGGTGTCGCTGCGCGAGGGAGATGTGATCCCGTTGGAGATGCCAGAGCACGTAGTCGCATGCGTCGGGGAGGTGCCGCTCATTCGAGCTTCCTTTGGCGTCTCGCGCGGGAATCTAGCCCTGAAGGTGAACGAGTTCATTACGCATCCGGCCCCGGCTAGCGGGCTCTCACGCGATGAGCTTTCTCTGGAAACCACGGGTAACGATGCCGAGCCGGCCAAGAGGCCGGAACTCGAGCCCAGCAGAATGATTGAGGAGATGCGCAATGTCCGATGAATCGGTAGTGGACGAGGTCATGAGCGACGCCGAGACCCCGGGTGATGATCGGGCGGCTACGATGGAAGAGCAGGCCGATGCGGCCGCGCTCACGGAGTTCAACTCCGGTGTCGACGAGCCCGGGCTTCCTGCAGGGTCCGCGACGCCGGATCTCGAAGCGGTGATGAACATTCCGGTGACCGTCTCCATGGAGATTGGCCGAACCCAGATCAGCATTCGCAACCTCTTGCAGCTGAATCAAGGGTCGGTTGTGGAACTTGACCGCCTGGCCGGGGAACCGTTGGACGTTCTCGTGAACGGCACGTTGATAGCGCACGGCGAGGTCGTTGTTGTGAACGAAAAGTTCGGCATCCGTCTCACGGATGTCATCAGCGCCCAGGAACGGGTCAAAAAGCTCCGCTAACGGCTCGTAGGGATCACCTCGTGGATATTCTAAGGACAACGTTCGTCTTCGCTTGCTTGGCATGGGGCGCGGGCGCCTCGGCGACAGACAGCCCAGCTGATAACGCGGTTTCGAACGCTATTGAGAGCACCGCGGGCCATGCCTCGGAAGTCGCTGGAGCCCTGGTGCTCATCGTCGCGATCATTCTTGGCTTAGCGTGGGCCGCCCGTAGG
>PBVL01000048.1 GCA_002728675.1 Gammaproteobacteria bacterium | reverse complement strand
GATCGGTTGGTGGGAAGGTGACACCCTCGTCGTCGAAACGACGAACATGCGTGACCATCCTGGTGAGCTGCGCAAAGGGACGCAGATTGTCGAGCGCTTCACCCCGGTTTCCGACAAAGGCCTCGTCTACCGCTTTACCGTGACGGACCCCGACTACGAAGCGCCTTATACCGGTGAATTGATGTTTCCGCGAACGACTGACTTCCAGTACGAGTACGCGTGCCACGAGGGTAACTACTCGATGGGAGGCATGTTGCGCGGCGCCAGGCTGATGGAACAGGAGTGGTTGAAGTCGAACACGGGCGACGGCGCCGAAGAATAGCCGCAAGGCCATGCAGCTCCGGCGCACGGCGCCGGGCAGCCAAAAGGTAAGATGACCGCCATGCCTGCCATTCCCTCACGCATTGCCGCTTTTGCGCTCGGCCTGCTGCTTGCCAGCCATGGACCTGTCATCGTTGCGAACGGTGACAGTGACGCACCCGCGTGGCCGAAAGCGTGGTTCGAGCCGGTTCGAAGCGCCAGCGAGATGGGGATCAGGCACTTCACGCAGTCGCCTGTCCTGGACGACAAAGGCCTGCCGCCGGTGGCGGACCGGTTGCCGGACGATCCCGTTGTCGTGACCCCGCTGGGTGAGCCGGGCATCTACGGCGGCGTTGCGCGGATCACCACGAACGAGTGGCTCACGTTTCCGAACGTCGAGTCCCCGCTCACGATTTCCGCCGACATGCGTACCTTCATGCCGAATCTCGCTGAGTCCTGGACAGTTAGTGAGGATGGCCGCGTCATCACCCTGAAACTGCGCCCGGGCCTGAAATGGTCGGACGGGAGCCCGCTCACCTCGGACGACTTCATCTTCGTGTTCAACGATCTGTGGATGAACGAAGAGTTCACGCCTGTTCCTCCGCGTGAACACGTGGGTGCGAAGGCCGTGAAGATCGACGACCTCACCTTCAAATATGTCTTTGTCGAACCGTTCCCGCTGTTCGTCAACCGTCTGGCCCACTACGGCAACTTCCTGATCGACTCGAAGGAGTATTACAAGCAGTTCCACCCGAAGTACGTCGATCGTGAACAGCTCTCCAAGCGCATCGCGGACATGGGCTACATCAGCTGGATGGCGTACGTGACGGCATCCCGACGGGGATCCATCGAGCAAAGTGCCAACGCGCCGACCCTCGATGCGCATCGGATGGTGCGCAGGACCGTCTCGACCATCTACTACGAGCGCAACCCGTACTACTTCAAAGTCGACCCGGCGGGCCAGCAGTTGCCGTACATCGATGGTGTGATCTCCCAGGAGGTGGAGTCCAAGGAGGTCATCACGACGATGGCTGCCACGGGTCAGCTCGACTTCTCGGCCTACGAACTGCGGACGCAGGACATCCCGCTGCTGAAACTGGGTGAGAAGACGGGCGCCATCAACGTGCACGTCTGGACTCGCCTGCACTCGAGCGACATCGTCATCCAGTTCAACTTCAATGCGCAGGATGCGCGGCTGCGCGAACTCTACTGGGACGTGCGTTTCCGACAGGCGCTGTCGATCGCGCTCAACCGGGAAGAAATGAATCAGCTCATCTACTTCGGCCGCGGCACGCCGCGCCAGGTGACGGCCCATCCCACGAGCCGTTTTCACGTGGACGAGCACGCCACCGCATGGACGCAGCATGACCCCGATGAAGCGCGCCGGCTGCTCGATGAGATTGGACTGCGCGACGTGACCAGCGATGGCCTGCGCGAGTACCCCGACGGCTCCCAGCTGACGATCACGGCCGAGTACATCGACTGGGAGACGCCGAAAGGCATCAACATGGAGCTGGTCGAGAGCTACTGGCGCGCAGTCGGGATCGATCTGCGTCAGAAGCTCACCGACTCGAACATTCAAACCGCTCGTGCAGGCGCCAACCAGATGCAGATGACGGTCTGGCATGCGGACATCGTCACCGACGTGTTGCTGCCCCTCAACCCGTACTGGTGGGCACCGGTCACCTCCGGATGGCACAACACCATGTGGAACGACTGGGTGCGGTGGTACCGGACCGACGGCCGGCTGGGTACCGAGCCGCCGCCCGTCATGCGTCAACTGCAGGACTGGAACGACGAGATGCGGTTCACGATGGACGAAGACGAGCGCANACGCATCGGCAAGAAGATCCTGAAGAGCAACGCCGAGAATCTCTGGACAATCGGGGCGGTTGGCCTTGCCCCCCACCCGGTTGTCGTGAGCTCGCGGCTGCGCGGTATCCCGCACGATGGCATCTGGGGCTGGGACAACCGCTGGACGCTCTCGTACCACCCGAGCACCTGGTATTTCGAAGACGGGCAGGTCCACTAGGACNGCGCCGTCCGCNAGGTCAGAGTGGTGCGGTCAGCAGTGCCCTNGTGGCACCCAGGGCCGCGTCGTCACCCACCACCAGACCGTCTTCGAGCACCACTGCTTCCGGGCTGAGCGAGATGANTTGCTGCATTTCGAGTCCGGCTTCGCGGTACTCGTTCAGACGGCGGTACTCCGGCGAGTGGGTCATCGAGAGGAACGCGTCNCGGGACGGGTACTGGGCGATCGCGACCATGTCGTAGGCGATTCCAAGATCGTCGCCGTTCACGTTCTTTGGGCCCAGTACGGTCAGGGGCGACCGGTCGTTCAGAATGAAGGTGCCGCCAAACGCTTCGCTGATGAGACGGGTGACCGGGATTCCGTAGCCGTTCATGTAGGTATCGGCGCCGTCTGCGTCGGGCATGTCCGGGTGAGTCCCGACATCCGGTTTGAACTTCAGCAGGTTGATGCACCAGAGGCGTCCGGCGAGTCCCGGGTTTTCGAGCAGCGAACCCGAGAGCCCGTGGCCCTCGGTGGTCGCGGAACGCGTGGGGTTCGTCGTACCAGCGGCGCGTGTCCCAGGCTTGGGTCAGCGCGACCCCGGCTTCGGACATCGGCGCCACGGGTGCCGCAATCGGGTTCGGGTCCGCCGCCGCGGTCCAGCGCGGGTGCAGCGCAATGAACCCGAAGTCGCTGAGTGCGTCTTCGCGCCAGTGGCTGATTGCCGCATATCCAGGGGACGAGACCATCCGCACCAGGTGGTTCATCGACGGATACTCCACGAGGATGACCCCGTCCCAGCGCTGTTCGCCGATGAATGTCGCGACATTGAATGACGCCGCGACCAACCGTCCGCCGACGTCTGCCAGTGTCCGGCGGACCTCGTAGACGTAGCGGCGATAGGCGTCGCGACCGGCGCCCGGATAGGGATTCCTGAACTGCAGTAGGTTCAGCATCCAGACCGGGTTGTCACCCCACTGCTTTGCTGCATCAACGATCGGGCGAGTCGGATTCGGGCTGTTCATCATGAGGTTCCGTATGAGGGCGGACTATGTCTCGAAGATCGTGGTGCCCAACGCCACCGCCTGACCGAGCCAGCCGGCGAGTGTCGTGTGTTCCTCGAGGGCGTTGTCGGTCAACGGGTGCACCAGGATGTCGAGTCCGTCGCGGTGCTCGTCGAGCCAGGGTATCAGGCGGTCGAACTCATCCGCGTCGAACGTCAGCTGGCAACTCCAGAGCGGGTGGGGTCCGACCGGTTTCCGGTGGAAGCGGCCGAGACCCACATTGCAGGTGTGCCACGCGGCGCTGCACAGCNCCCGCGCCTGCACCTCCGTTTCACTGTCGAAGTAGACATGGGCGTGATAACGCGCGTGGGTGTTTTCGGGNNGTGTTGTCATCTGGAGCGGGTCATCTAGAGNCCGTAGAACCGCATCAGATTTCCACCCAGCACCTTGTGCTGCGACACCTCGGGGAGGCTCGCCAGACTCTCTTTCATCTCGGCNGCGACACCAAACGAGGCATCGATGTGTGGATAGTCGGAGGCCCACGTCACGTAGTCGTCACCGATGTGTTTGATGACCTCCGCGTTCATGCCTTCGTCCGGGTCCATCGCGATGATGCACTGCCGGTAGAAGTACTCACTTGGTTTCATCGTGAGGGGCACGACCGCCTGCATGACCTCGTACTTGTGATCCATGCGATCGAGCCATGCCGAGATCCAGTTGCCGCCGGCCTCCAGAACGGCGCACTTCAGGCGCGGGTGTTTCTCGAAGAGTCCGGAAGACAGCATCGAGGTATAGGCTGCCATCACGTCGATCGCAAGAAAGGCGAACCAGAAGAGACTGTCGCCCGGTACGCCCGGAGTGGTGAAGCGGCTGAACGCGGACTCTGACCTGACCACGACATGAAAGCCGACGGGCATGTCGAGGTCAGAGACGGTGTTCCAGAAGTCGTCGAACACCGGGTCNACGAAGGGGCGGTTGCCGCGCGAGGCGAGATCGGGCGACAGGTAAACGCCGACACAGCCATCCTTGCGTGCGCGTTTCACCTCCTCGACGGCCCCTTCGGGGTCCAGAAGGGAGATGTGTGCAGCCCCGTACAACTGGTTGGGTGCATACGAGCAGAAGTCCGCGATCCAGCGGTTGTAGGCGCGGCAATAGGCGGTCGCCAGCCTGGGATCGCGGACCTGACCTTCCCAACAGATGCCGATCGTTGGGTAGAGGATTGCGCGATCGATGCCTTCGTCGGCCAGAACCTTCAGGCGGGCNGCCGGGTCGTAGCTGCCTTCGGGCGATCCCTCGGCATAGGTGTAGTCCCGCGTGTAGGTCCCGAACTCGCCCTTGGGCATCTCGATTCCGCCGAGCGTGCCGAGGTTGCCCTGCAGCATGGGGAACTCCTGATTGTCGAAATACAGGCGTTCCCTGCCGTCCTCGGCCACCGCGATTCGAATGGCGCGTTCCCGGTACTTCGGGTCGATGTACTTCTCCCACGTGTCGGCGGGTTCGAGGACGTGGCCATCGGCATCGATGACCGGGTGTTGGCTGNACACAGCTTGGACTCCGTTGNATTTGCTGCACCCACTTTACGCCGTTGCGCGGAGTTCGTCGTATGGCCCCACGGCAGCCGGTGCGGGCGCCGCTGTGTCAGACTGCCGTCGCTTCAAGGACAGCACGCCACGATGTTGAGTCGCGTCATTCCACTCGTTCTGCTCTGGTTCGCCGGGCTTTACCTGCGTTTGCCGATTCTGGTGATTCCCGCGCTCGCGCCGGGGATTCAGTCCGAGCTGTCCCTTGGTCAGACAGGCGTCGGGGCGCTGACGACCCTGCCGGTGCTGATGCTGTCGCTCGGTGCGTTGCCAGGGGCGTTGATCATCGCGCGGTTTGGTCCGCTTGCCGCGCTCTGTGGAGCGCTTGTAATCCTGGCAGCGGCGTCGACCCTGCGTGGGGCCGCGCCGCCGCTCGCCCTGCTCTTCGTCGGCACGGTGCTGACGGGGCTTGCCGTTGCCGTCATGCAGCCATCGCTGCCGGCGATCGTGCTGAGATGGACACCCGGCTACGCCGCGCTCGGCTCGGCTGTCTACATGAACGGGATGCTGATGGGGGAGTTCGTCGGCGCGGGGTTCACGCTGCCCGTTGTGCTGCCGCTTGTGGACGGAAGCTGGCGCGGGGTGCTTGCAGTCTGGTCGGCGCCGGCGCTGCTGGTCGTGGCGGCAATTGTCGTGGCGCACAGAACGAAACTGGTGGCCGGAGCAGCGTCTGGCACGGCACCGACCGCCAACCCGCCGTGGCGCTTGCCTCGACTCTGGTATCTCGGCGTCATCCTTGGGGCGGCGTCGGCGGGGTACTTCGGTACCAATGCCTATCTCGCTACGATCCTCGCGCATCAGGGACAGGAGGAGCGCCTTGCGACGTACCTGCTTGTCTTCAATGGTGCTCAGGTTGTCGGCTCGTTGTCGATGATTGCGCTTGCGCGATGGCTCATCGGGAAACGCGGGCCGATCGTGGTGATGGCCTGGGGGTTGCGCTGGCGCTGATTGGTGTGATGACGGGAAGCGGCTGGTTCACGCTCATCGCGGCGTTTGCACTGGGCATTGCCACCTGCGTGCAGCTCATTCAGGTTGTAGGGCTTGTCCCGCAGATCGCGACTGTCGAGACGGCACCGTCACTCTCGGCCGGTCTTTTCGCGGTCGGCTATCTGCTTGGCTTCGTCATCCCACTCGCCGGTGGGCTGCTTGTCGACGGAATGGGTAACCCCGGCCTTGTACTGGTGCCCGCGCTTGTTCTGGCGGCGCTGGGAATCCTGGCCGCGCACGCATCGAAAAACATGGTCAGCTCGCTCCGCGGCGCTGAATGATCTGACTAGCGGCAAAACATCCGTCAGTGAGCGCCTGACCCACGTCGCCTTCGGTACACCAGCGACTGAGGAAATGCGCAGCGAAGCAGTCCCCCGCGCCCGTGGTGTCGACAACTTCCGCGACCGGAAACGCCGGCTGATGCGTCGTCGTCGATTGCTCGACTGCAACCGCGCCTTCGCTCGCGAGTGTGATGACAAACAGCCCCGCGTGGTCTCGCGCGAGGGATGTGAGCCAGGTTCGCGCGGCCGTCTCATGTGGCGCAAGACCGAAGATGCAGACATCCGCGAGACCATGATCAGCGACGATCCTCGGGAGTTCCGCTGACTGCGCGTTCGAGATGTCCGCAAAGTCGACCACACGCTGACCTCGGGTCGGCAGACGGACCAGCCGCTCGAAGAGCGATGCGATCTCGTGGTAACGGGTCAGCACGACATAGTCGGCGGACTCGATGGTCTCGCGCTGTGACGCTGTGGGTTCCCAGTCGAGGAGACCGCCGGGGTCATAATCGAAGAACGTTCGCTCGCCGGCGTCGTTCAACCGAATGCCGAGCGACGGCGTGCGCTCCGCAGCCGCGAGATCGTGGTGGACGCCCGCCGCGTCGAGTTCGCCGACGAAGGCGTCCCGCGCGTCGTGGCCGACCGACGAGATCAGGTGAATCTCGGCGTTCTCGAACGCCCGGGCCGCATGCAGGGCGAAGTTGTAGGTGATGCCGCCGAGGCGGGGCGTCTGCTCACCGGTGTAGTGATCCAGACAACACTCGCCGACCGCCGCGATTCTGAGTGGTCGTGCCATCGCTCGATCATACGTTGCACTCGCGCGTTGCACCCACGTTGCAACAATGTGCGGGATGGAGGATCGTCGAGTCAGCACACTTTGGAGTGTCTTGATGCCGTTTTATGACAGTGGTGACGTTCGAATTCACTATGAAGACTCGGGTTCAGGCTTCCCGCTGCTGCTCATCGCGGGAGGGGGGCTCAACTCGAACCTGGCGGCCTGGACGTCAGCCTACGGCCCGTTCGACGCCGTCAAAGAGTTCGGTGCCCACTTCCGCTGCATCACGATGGATCAGCGGAATGCCAACGGCGGACAGTCGACCGGTCCGATTGGCGGGGAGAATCCGTGGAACGACTACGCGGACGATCAGCTTGGGCTGATGAGCCATCTGGGTTGTGAACGCTTTCTCGTGCTCGGCTGCTGTATTGGTGGGCCGTTCCTGTGGAACCTCATTCAGCGCGCGCCGGACCGGATCGTGGCCGCCGTCATGTGCCAGCCGAGCGGCTTCTCTCCGGACCATCCAACGATCTTCCGCGACAACAACCTGAAGAACTGGGGGCCCGCGCTTTGTGACAGGAATCCGGCGATCACCATGGATCAGGTTCGCGAACATCTGGATGCCATGTACACCTCCCGCGCAGACTTCGTCTTCACAGTGACGCGCGACTTCGTCAGGTCCTGCACGACGCCCGTGCTGGTCATGCCGGACGACATTCCGCCCCATCCATACGCGGTTGCAATGGAGTCGGCGGAGCTTGCACCAAACTCCGAGGTCACGAGATTCCCGTGGAAAGATTCGCCCGAACACATGACTGAGGCGCTCGATCACGCCCGACGGTTCCTCGTCGCGAACGCCGGCGGCTAGGCCAGACGCGGACAGGCGCTTTGCGAGCACGCGAGCGGGGTTCGTTCCGGGCTACCAAAGCCCCGTGCGATACATCCGCAGACCGTCACGGTTGTCTTGCTGTTGGTGAGTTCGAGCGCAGGCGGGACAGAAATCGTGCGCGCCGGCGTCTTTGATCGAATCCTGCTGATTTCCGCGGGTTTCAGACAACCTAACGGCGCTACACTCGACCTTTCTCGAAGCAGGGGCGAACGCATGAGTCAGTGGAAATTCGTACATGCCGAAGCGGGTGATGCAGACCGTCAGGAAGCCTGGACCGAGGGACTGAGAAGCATCTTCGACTACCGGGATCTGGGCATCTCCGCCGCGACCGGCGGGGACTACGTTGCGCACATCATTCGCGCAAACGGCCGCTCGCAGCCGGATGACGTTCAGCAGTGGCACATCCACCACTGCGACTTTCAGTTTATTCAGGTGCTCGAAGGCTGGGCAAAGTTCGAATACGAGGGCCAAGGCGTGCACACGATCCGCAAAGGTGACTTCGTACTGCAGCCGCCACGGATCAAACACCGTGAACTCGAGATCTCGGAAGACTTCGCCGTCCTCGAGATCGTGGCGCCCGCCAATTTCGAAACCGAGGTGGTTGAGCCGCCGGCCTGACGCCGACGCTAGATGTACATGTCCAGCAGGTTGTAGTCCCTGAGGATCGTCTCGCGCGCGGCTTCGTTCCAACGATTGCACTCGGGTTCGTCAGCGAGCGGCGCGTATCGATACGGAGTCTCGTCGGGAAACCGCTGCCGGCGCGCGTCAACCGCAAGGGGAATGATCCTGCTGCGCGTCCGGATACGTTCGGGATCGAACGTCGCCACCGTGCCGTCGAGCATGGAAGTCGTGACGTTTTCGATGCGTTTGCGCGGAAAAAATCCTTCGTTCAGTGTGACCCGTCGCTCGGCCGATGTATTGGCAAACGAACCGTGCAGCATCTGACGGTTCACGATGAACGCGTCGCCGCCCTCGCAGATGAGCGGTACCGCGCCGTCGATGCGTTCAGAGCCGCTTGCGGCGACCAGTCCCCTGATATCGAGTTGCCGTTCTCGGTGGCTTCGCGGGAGCACCCAGACGCCGTTGCCCGGTGTGCTCGGGTAGAGCTGCACCATGAAGTTGAAGCCGTGCGCGCCGCGGTCCCAGTCGTCGGCATCCCAGTGCGTGGTGCCGTCGCGGTGCCAGGCCACCGATGGCCCGAGCCCGGGTTCCTTGATGAACGTGACCTCGTTGTAGGGTACGAAGTCCGGTCCCAGTACCGCTTCGGCAACCGCGAGCAGACCGCGATGACCGTAGAGCCGCAGACAGGAATCCATGATCTGCAGGTTGCCCGCGAGATTCGCGATGGTCTGCGCAGGCGCATCCTCGGCAGGGCTCGGGTCCAGCATCTTCACGGGGTGTCGCCCCTTGTTGCGGTCGGTGCCGCCAACAGGGTCGGAGAGCGGATTCACGAAGCTGAACGTGCCGCGCTCGAACTCAGCGCCAATTGCGGGCCGGCCGTGTGCGTCCAGTTCCGCCCCGCGCTCGACCGGGGCGCCGTCCAGCACCCGTTCGATGTCGGCGCGCAACTCGGCAAGTTCTTCCCCGTCCACGACACCGGTGAACACGTAGAACCCGTACTCCCAATAGTTCTTGACGATCTCCGCATCGAGTTTGCCGTTGTCGTCGAGCACAATCGGTCCGCGGTTCGGCAACGCGAGCGCCCGCTCGGTTCCCTGCCGAATGTAGTCCTGCATGGCGTCCGCGTGCTCGCGTGCGTTCAGACTCATAGTTTCTCTCCGGTGCCCAGGTTCCATGTTAGTTCGGCCCGCGCCGATCCGGCAATCGCAGGACCGAAGGGGGGGCTCTTCACGTTTGGCGTCGGTCCTGAGACGATGCACCCATGTACCTCGTCCCTCATCCCAGATGACGACGGTTGAACTGCCGCTTTGGCTCGTCGCGCTGATGACGCTCGTTTGCGCGTATGCGGTCATCGGCAGCGTGCTCTTGCCCGGCACGCGATAGTACCTGCGCTCCCGCCTGCTCCGTTCGATCGAGCGGGTAAACCTCGGGCTGCAGATCAAGATTCGCCCGTTTCAGCGAACCAGGCGCCAGGTCCTGATCGACCGGCTGGCCTGGGACAGACAGGTGCTCGACGCGATTGAGGCGCAAGCGACTGCGGAGCACGTGCCGCGTGACGTGTTGCAGTCCCGGGTGCACGCGTACGCGAGCGAAATCGTGCCTGCCTTCAACGTGTTCATCTACTTCCGCATCGGCTACTAGATTGAGCGTTGGTTCTCCCGGTTCGTCTATCGCGTTCACGTGGCCGCGAGCGACATCGTCCGGCGGGTCAGCGACCTGATCGACAGGATCATCGCGGGCGGTGGTGCAATGAAGTCGGACGAACGCCCAAAGCTCGGCACGCTCGCGAACGCGCTCCGGATCATGGTCAACCGTGGAATGCTGGACAGACGCGACGGCGGCTATACGCTGATCGACCATCCACTGCGCCGGAAGCTCTGCCGCTACTACGCAAACTCGATTGCGCGGACCGTCCGATAGCCGGAGCCCGTCGGACCGCTGATCGGCGTATCAGGTTGGATGGGGGCCGCAGACCTCAGTTTCGAGCCAACCCCCGCATACCCTGATGGGAGTCCGGCACGGGGCGTCACCCCTTCGATGCATCCCGCTCGGCGACCAGTTCGCGGACGCGCGGGATCAGTTCCTCGCCGTACTCGATCGCGTCGGGGAGCGGATCGTAGCCGCGGATCAGGAGACTCGTGGCGCCAATGTCGTAGTACGCAACCATGGCTTTGGCGACCGTCTCGGGTGAGCCGACGAGCGCCGTCGAGTTGCCCCGCGCGCCCGTCAGTTCCGCAAGCGAGGTCCAGAGGCACGTGTCGTGGACCTCGCCGTCCGCGGCGGCCTGAAGGAGTCGTTGGGAACCGACGTTCTCGGGCGTGGCGGCTGCACGCGAGCCCATCCGGGCCTTGATCTGAGCGTGGATGTCCCGCGCGCGATCCCACGCTTCGGCGTCGGTGCGGCCGAGAATTGGCCGCGTCGAGACACTGAAGCGAATCGGGCGCTTGCCGCTCCTTGCGCGCACGCGTTCCATGAACGCTGCCGTCTCTGCGAGCGGTTCACCCCACAACATGAACACATCAAGGTGTGGTGCGAGCGCATCGATCGCCGCATCGGAGCCGCCGCCGCCGAAGACGGGGATACGCGGTGTCTGCGCGCAGCGGATGTCGGCCCAGGCGCGTTCGATTCGATAGAACTCGCCCTCGTGGTCGAACGGCACGTCCGATGTCCAGGTGCGTTCCAGCAGTTCGATGTACTCGCTGGAACGCCGGTAGCGGCCGGCATGGTCCGTGTAGTCACCGTCTTTCGCCTGATCACTGTCGCTGCCGCCGGAGATGATGTGAACGGCGACCCGGCCGCCCGAAAGCTGATCGAACGATGCGAGCTTGCGGGCAGCGACGGTCGGCGCCACAAAACCGGGCCGGTGGGCGAGCAGGAAACCAAGCCGGTCGGTAACCGCGGCGGCGTGGGCGCCAACCATGAAGCCGT
Organism: Gammaproteobacteria bacterium; assembly: GCA_002728675.1. Classification (GTDB taxonomy): domain Bacteria; phylum Pseudomonadota; class Gammaproteobacteria; order Pseudomonadales; family Azotimanducaceae. Next base: position 43,600 of record PBVL01000048.1, on the reverse strand, counting down.
CCGGCGCGTCGGAGAAATAGCCGATCAACACGCGGTCGAAGTCGGCGTGCTCGTGAATCTGCGCCGTGTGCGCGATGACGTCGGGGTCGAATGCGGGCCCTTCGGCGGGGATCAACTCAGAGGACACGCGTGGCGCAATCCATCCGATCATTTCAACGGGCATGTCGGCTCCTGATCCTGATTTGCGGGTTCTGATTCGGGTGTTTGGGTAACGAGACGGTGATCACGGCGTGCTGAAGGCGCGGTTCAGTCCGGGACCCTGCATGCATAGCTTGCGGCATCATTCTCGTCACCGCCCCGGTAAACGGCCGTGGCCGGGAACGCGCAGTGTCGACGCGTGAATGCGCCGTCCGGTCGACCACCAACGAGTTCGTCCGGAGCGTCGCCGTCTTCGACCCATGCGACCAGCGGACTCACGTAGTCAAAGACGTGCGCACCGGGCCCGCCGCCACAGTGGCCCATACCGGGGATCATGAAGAGGCGTGCAAACTCCCGGGTCCGCGCTGCGCCGCCGTTTGCTGCTTCCAACCGCGCCAGGTAGTCGATGATCCGTCCCGGCCGGACAGGGTAGTCGCTCCAGCCCTGGACCAGCAGTAGCTTGCCGCCTTGTTCGCGAAACCTGCGGAGGTCCGCGGTGTTGACGTCAAGCACGGCTGACGCACGGTTCAGATCGCCGCGATTGACTGCCAGGTCGAAGGCCGCGGGATCGTATGCCGGATTGTGGTAGACCCAGTCACGCAATCGATGTTCGACGCTCATCTCGCTGATGCTTTGTTCCAGCGGTTCACCCGTCTCGGGATTTGTGAAACCGGGGAGCGACCACATCGTCCAGCCTCCCGCCGTTTCCGCTCCTGGCACGATGCCGGGGGAGATCACGTTGCCGCCGGCGTCCACGACGCCGCGATAGTGCTGGCGGACCGTGTCGAGTTGCGCGGCGTTCAGGCAGGTTGCTGCATCCTGGCCCTCGGCGCAGAGCAAGTCCGCGGGGTCGTAGTGCTCCAGTGTGCACACGCGAGGATCGTTGATGATCCCGTCTTCGACGCCGTCCAGGGCGTCGCAGGCTTTGCGTGACGCGTCGTCGAGCAGGCGAATGTGGTCTGCCGTCAATGGTCCTGCCGCCTGTGCCCGCGAAGCCATGAGGTTCCACGGCAGGCCGTCGCTGACGGGGCCGAATGCGGGCGCAACTGCGACGACGCCGTCGTAGTCGTCCGGGAATCGGGTTGCCTCGATGAGACCCTGGCGGCCGCCGTTGGAGCAGCCGCCGTAGTACGCGTGGGAGATGTCTGTCGCGTAGAAGCGACGGACGATCGCCTTGGACGTCAGGGTTGCGAGGTGCACGCCGCGGAATGCGTAGTCGAGCGCGGCTTCAGGCTGCCGGGCGTATTCGAGACCGACGCCCTGGTGGCCGGTGTCGGTCGACGCGACGGCAAAGCCGGAACCCAGCCCAAAGGTGGTGTCCGCAATGTAGCCGGACGAGCCGCCTGTACCCAGCATGAGAAAACGGCCGTTCCAGTCCGTAAGCGGCAGCCTGACCTCGAATTGAATGGCACGATTGATCACGCCGCGCACGGCGCAGTGACGCGGCAGAGTGTCGGTTGCATCGACGACGATGCCCGGTTCGATCGCGTGCCGGTAGTCGGTCAGTTGGTACAGGTCAAAACAGGGATCGGATCGGGCGTCCGGGACCCACAGCATCAGCATTGCTGTGCAGAGCAGTGCCCTTGATTTCATTGCTGTTCCCGCTGATTTGTCGAACCCGGAACATAACGTGTCTGTGGCGTGGATGCTGCGATGGTGAGTTGCACATGTGCCCCTGGTATGAGGTAGTGCGGCTCGGGGCTGACGGAGAAAGTCATGGGTCGACCGGACAACAGGGTAGCGATCGTCTGCGGCGGCGCATCGGGAATCGGTCGCGGGTGCGCGATTCGTCTTGCCCGGCAGGGCGTGACGAGCTTCGGGCGTGTCATCGATCACGGCCTCACAGCCTGACAGGGGCGCGTAAATTGGCAACCGTCTATCGACACGACCGGGAGTTGAGGACCCTGATTGAGGGTCACCTCGCGCGTTTCGACGTTGCGTCGGCCGAGCATGACGGGAAAGCTGCAGCGGTCGCGCTGCCTGTGGTCGAAGTGGTTCGGTGGCAGGAGTAATGAGCATGTGGGTAACAGGGGGTTGCGTGACGCGACTTTTGAAGGCGTGCGGTCGCGGGTTGCAGCAGTGGGCCATCGCAGCGAGCATCACACTTGCGCTGACCGCATGCAGCGGTGATCCCGTGGGGCATCCGGAGGCTGCGGTCTGGTACGTGCAGAGCGCGGCACCAGGTTCCGTGTCGGAAGACGGGAGTCGCCGGGCGCCCTTTCGGTCGTTGTCTGCGGTGGAAGCTGTCTCGCGCCCTGGAGATGAGATTCGCGTTCTGGTGGCGGCCTCGGGAGCCTCGCCGCTGGATGGCGGGATCGTGTTGCAGGCCGGCCAGCGGCTCCGCGGCGTGGCGTCTGCGGACAGGTGGCCGGTGATCACCAACACCGATGGTTCGCGCCGCGGGGGCGATGCGGTGACGTTGGCGGATGGTGTCGTGGTGACCGGCATTGTGATCCGGTCGGCTGCGGGACACGCGATTCTGGGTCGCAACGTCCAGGGCGCGGTGGTGCGCGGCAACCGGATCGAAGGCGGCAATGTTGCCGGCCTGACTAGCGTGACGACCGGCGCGACCGCCGGCCTCGGCGTGCCGGAGTTTCCAAAAGCCGTGGTGGCGTTCCTGCACGATGAGCCGTCTGCCGGAGACGGCGTTGGTGCGAACACCTTCGCGGAGAATTCCGTCACTGGGCTGAGGTCGGCAGACGGGGCGTTGATCCGGCTCGGAGGCGCGGGTATCGCGTTGCATGCCCACGGTGAGAGCCGCGCGGTGCTGACGCTCTCCGCAAACAGCGTCGGGGATCTGGGGCCGGGATTCCCGCGGTCCGGCGTGCTCGTCGACACGCAGGGCAGCGCGACCGCTACGCTCGAGATGACGGAGGTCAGCGTTGCCAACGCCTTCGAAAGCTCGGACGGGATTCTGATTGTTGCGCAACACCAGAGCAGCATCACCGCGACGATTCGTCGGTATCGATATGTCGGCGATACGCCCGGTCAGGGCGTTGGCAATAACGGTTTGGAAGTGGTCACGTATCACGGCGGTAACTGGCTGCAGGCCGGTGTACGTGTGCCCGAGCAGCACGCGGCGACCTCACGCGTGATCCTGGAGGACAGTGACATTGCGGGCAGCGGCGGCTTCGGTGTTGCGGTCTGGAACATCTTTGGCAAACCCTCGCCCGGGACGATCCTGGATTTTGGCGGCGGTGAGCTTGGCGGCGGCGGCCGGAATCGCATCTACGGGAGTGGGCTTGAACTACCCTCGTCGATGGACCTCTATGTTGTGCACGCCGATGTGAACGTTGCCAACAACTGGTGGGGCAGCGACCGGTCGGGGAATCCGAAGGTGGTTCCAGGCAGCGACGGACAATGGCAGTTGGGCGCTGCCTACGCATTAGCCTGTCCCGGAGGGCCGGGACAAATGCAGGCGTTGATCGACGGTACGGGCGTCGCCGTCTGGCCTATGTTCTGTCAGGCCTTCAGCGAGGACGTTTGCCGCACCGACGAACCGGACGCCGCATGCTGTGATCCGATCGTGGATGCGGCTCGCTGTCTCGTCCCGCCGCCCCCCAGTTCAGTCGTTTCAGAACCAGCGCTGGTGACAGACCCAAGACCCTGACCCACGCTATCGCTTGAGCCTGAACGCGAGCAGCGCGTTCCCGGGGTTCTCGCCAAACATCGCATAGCCCGAGCCCACGAAGAGCATGTCGCCCGCCGCCACCATGCCTGGCGCGTCAATCGAGCCTCCGGTGGCTGGAATGCCGTTGACGCTGTCGAACGTCGCGGCGGTGTCGAACTGCCAGACGACCTTGCCCGTCCTCACGTCGAACGCGTATGCAACGCCGGACAGCGAGCCGACGAAGGCAAGGTCGTTGGACGTACTGGGCGCGGCGGAAAAGGTGTACGGGCAATCAGGCCATGGTGCGCCCCGGGAGAATCCGCTGTCACACACCGGCACCGCGTCGTAAGCCCAGAGCGTTCGGCCGGTGTCGATGTCGAGCGCATACACCCCTGGTTTGCGCGTGACACCGGGCCCGGGAACCGGATCGTTGATGGGAACGATGACAGTGCGCCCGCTGACCGCCATACCCCAGTGCACCCCACCGAGCGCGGACCCCGGGCTGACGCGCGTGCGCCAGCGCACGTCACCGGTCTCGGGATTGAGGGCATGGACGACCCCGGACTTCTGCCCCGCCAGGAGGATGTCCTTGCCGTTCGACGTGCGCGCCAGAACCGCGGATGCGCCAAAGTCGAGATCAGGACCGTTTTCCTTCGGGCAATTCGGACCGCCAAACAGACAAGCTGAGTTGAACGCATCGCCCGCGGTGCCCTGATAGACCCAACGAACTGCGCCGGAATCAATGTCGATCGCGACAATTGCATCTGACATGGCCGATGCCGGAGATGATGAATTCTGGCCGGTCCCGACGTACGCCAGATTGCGTTTCGCGTCGATGGTGGGGGTTGTCCAGACGGAAGCGCCGGAGGGGCCCCACTGTTGGACCCCGAGCTGGTTCTTGTAGGTGGGCTTCGCCTCCGCGGTCATGTGGGCGGTCCAGAGGATCCTGCCGGTATTGGCGTCGAGCGCGCGGACGGCGCCGTGGCTCTTGCAGCACTCGAAGTTCGGATCGCCGCCGAAGCCGACGCCCATCGCCGAGAGCGGCACCAGCAGCCTCGCGCCGTGCTGCACGATGCCGCCCGTCAGAATCGTGCCCCGGAACAGTGCGACATCCTGCGCCCAGAGCGTCTCGCCCGTGTCTGCTGCAACCGCAAAAACAGCCTGACCGAAGTCCACCAGTGAAAGCCGCATGGGCGTCGACTCTTTCAGCGCGCCACCGAACACGAGGGCGGGTCGGTCGTCAACCCTGGCAAGCGTCAGAGAGGTCCGGATGACCTGGGCAGGGTGGCGGTGCCACTTGATGCAGCCGCGCGTACGGTCCAGCGCGAAAAGATGGCCTCCGACTGAGGAAGCGAACACGGTGTTCCCGGCGACGACCACCTGCGAGCGGACCTCTGCCGTCTCAGGGAGCCCCAGAGCCCACGCGAGTTCCAGGTCCTGGACGTTGTCCGAGCGGAGTTCCGAGTTCGGCTGATAACGTGTGTTGCGGGCGTCGAGCCCCCACGCACTGATCGTTGGCTCGTCGAGCGCCCGCCGGTCAATTGCCCGGTTGGCGCACAGGTAGGCCTCGGCCGACCATTCGTCCCGCGCCGATGGCGCGAGAAAGGCGATGAGATGATTCAGATCCTGCTCACTCAGGTCGCGGGCGTGAATCTGCATCTTGCCCCGGGTGAGCGCGAATCTGATCTGGGCGCGCCCCATGTTGGCCATGGCTTCGAGCGTGGGGCCGGAGTCTTTGCCGGAGCGGGTGGGCTCGTCAGCGTGGCAGCTTGCGCAGCGTGCGGCGTAGATCTCGTTCGAGCCTTCGGCCATCGTGCACAGGCCGCATAAGAGCAGGGCGAGCAGTCCGTTGGCGCGATTCAGCGTTTTCATGTGGTGTGCTTTCCAATCAAGACTTGGTGTCGGTGCAGTGTCGGTTCGCTCGCAGCTTACACGCCTGGTGGGGAAGGGGTTTCCGGTGTCAGTCTGATCCGGGGGTCGGTACGTGGACCGCCTGGAGTTTGGTCGAGAGGAAAGCCTGAAACGGTCGGTTCAGCACCATGCCGGTCACGACCACGGCGGCCAGAAGCCCGGCCGCGATGAAGAGCAGAGGAATGTTCTGATCGACGACGTCCGCCAGCACGCCCGCCATCCCCATTGCGATGGGTACGCTGCCACCGATGACCGCCATCATCACGCTCGACACTCTGCCGCGCAGTTCGTCCGGTGTTGTGAACTGCATGAGGGTCGTGAAGGCAACCATCATGATCCCCAGCAGGATGCCACCCGCGAAGTTGGCTGCCAGGAGCACCAGTGGTTCGGTCGCGAGACCAAAAACGAGATTGACGCCAGCCATGGCATAGAGCGCCAGCATGGCGATCACGAAGCGGGTGACGCCGTTGATGGCGAGGATGCCCGCCAACATCATCCCGATCAGGTTGCCGGCTCCCATGGCCGCCATCAGATAACCGAACCAGTCCGACGGCAGCTGCAGCCACTTGTCGAGCAGGATCGGCATCAGGACCCCGAGCGGTGCGGTGACGAGGTTCAGCAGCCCGAACGCGATCATCATGTTGCGCAGTCCCGCACGGTGCCAGACGTAGGACAGCCCCGTGATGATGTCGTCGAGGAACGCACGACCCAGTTCACTCCAGGAGTCGACCGCGTCGGGCCGCTTCTGGGGAATCCGGATGAACGCTTCCGACAGTGCGGACAGGAGGTAGGTGACGCCGTTGATCAGCATGACGACGTGAGCGCCCAGCAACCGGAACAATATGCCGCCCGCGGCTTGACCGAGGGACATGCTCGCGGTCAGCGAGACGCTGTGCATCGCGTTCGCGGCCTGCAGCCGATGCGGGGGAACGAGGCTCGGGATCGACGCCATGATGGCGGGTCTGAAGAAGGCGCCGACGACGCCGGCTGTCATGCTCACGGCGACGACCCAACCCACCTGGACCGACACAGGCACGCTGATCAGATAGAAAGGCACTGCAAGACTCAGCATGGCCACGCCCAGAATTGCGTCACCCCAGACGATGAGTGCCTTGCGGGAAAAACGATCCGCGATCGCGCCGCCGAACGGGGCGAGAATGACTCCCGGGATGGCGCTCAGCATCGACACGAGGCCCATCACCGTCGCCGACCCCGTTGTCTCCATCAGCCAGTACAGCAGCGCAATCTGGAACAGCGAAGTGCCCATTGCACTGACGGTCTGTCCCTGCCAGAGCAGCAGGAAGTTGCGGTTGAGCAGAGTCTCTGGCGACCCCGTGTCCTGCGGTGCCTAGCGTTCGACGGGGTCCGACATGCCCGAACGCTATCACATGGTCGACTCGCTGTGCCCCGTCCCGCTGGTCAGTGAGGAGACAGGGACGCTAGCGTGAGAGGCTCAACCGACTCAGCCATCCCTGCAGTGCGGCCTTGGCGGCCGGATAACCGAGGATTCCATGTTGCGCACCTTCGATGGCATGGAACTCGCTGCCCCGAATGCCGCGCTCCAGCGTTTGTCCGTCCTCGAACGGCACGGTGGTGTCGGCTGTCCCGTGCACGATCAGCGTGGGCGCGTCGATTTCACTGAGGCGACCGCTGAAGTTGTAGCCGACAAACGCACCGTAGTTGCGCACGGTGCCACTGTGCATGAGCTTCAGTTCGTCGTCCGAGCGCGCCGCGAGCGCCGTCAGATACTCGGCGTGGCGTGCTTTGGCGGCGTCCGCGTCCGGCTCTGGCGGATTGCGTATCCGGTCGCGAACGCGTTCGAATTCGAGATCGTCGCCTGTCTCCCTGACCCGTGCCGCGGTTGCGGTGTAGGCCTGTCCCCACCGGGTGTGCGACATGAGGTCTGGCCCCGTGTTCATCAGCGCGAGCGCCGCGATCGCGCCCGGACGGGTCAGCACGAGTTGCTGCGCCACCATGCCGCCCATTGACGAGCCGACCAGCACGTAGTTTTCGAAGCCGAGCGCGACCATCAACTGGTGCGTGTCCTCGGCGATGTCTGCAAGCGTGAACCAGTCCAGCGTGTATTCCGAGGTGCCCGCGCAGCGGCGGTCGTGGGTGACGACGCAATAGCCGTCGGGAACCGCGCCTTCTATCGGAGACCCGCCTGGAAGAACCGATGTCGAGACGCCGCCGAAGCCGCCGTGGACGAAGACAAGCGGATAGCCTTCGCTATCAGTTTCGTAGTGCAGTTCGACGCCATTGGCATTGAGGTGTGGCATGTTGCTTCCGTTCCCGTCAGTCCGGCGAGCGTAACGCAGATCGTGCGGCGGGCGCTTTGGCCGCAGGGACAGTGGAGGTTTGCGCGGCTTTTCCGTACGCTGGCGACACGTTGCCGGGCATGGCGCCATCGCCGGCCCGCGCTGGACCAGATGAGGACTGCAGATGCCAGAGTACATTCCGCCCACCCTAGATTGGGTCAAGAAACACGTTGAGCTCTACGAAGGGAGCGGGGGCACCAAAGCCACCACGCTGCCGAACACCGACATGCCCTGCATCATCGTGACTCACGTGGGGAACAAGACGGGCGGCATCCGCAAAATACCCCTCATGCGCGTCAAGGTAGACGACACCTACGTGCTGATCGGTTCGATGGGCGGGCAGCCAAAGAATCCCGTATGGGTCTACAACCTGCGTGCGAATCCGGACGTCGAGATTCGTGATGGAACGGACGTGATCAAGATGCGAGCGCGCGAGGTCGAAGACGACCAGGAGCGCTCCCGACTGTGGGAAGCGAGCGCGGACGCCTATCCGCCCTACAACGACTATCAGGCGAAGACCGAACGAAAGATCCCCGTGTTCGTCGCCGAGCCGGTCTGAGGATCAGAGCGCAAGTCGCCTCCAGGCGAGTTCCCGACTGCCTTCGTCCGTGCTGATGAGCGCCGTGTCGTCGGCAATGGTGACGGACCACGCCATCGTTCTGCGGACCAGTTCGCTCGCGCCCTGTACCTCGCGCCAGTCCAATTGCCAGATCCCGGCGGGCAGCGTGCCGAGAGCTCTGCCCTGCTTCTCCCACCAAATGGGTGACTTGGCGTTGAAGCTGTAGACGTGAACATGCTCGGCGAGGCGACAGGCTTTCTTCAGACGCTCGAACGAAGGCTCACCAACGTCGATCCATGCGAGCATCCTGTCATCGAGTGATGTGATCCTGATATCCGGCTCGTCAGGCGTGCTCAGGCCGGTCGTGAACGTGATGCCCTCCGCGGCGTTGATGCAGTACGCGAGCATCCTGACGAACATCCGTTCCGTGGTCTCTGACGGATGCTGCGCAATGGTCAGCTCCAGCGAGTCGTAGTGGTTTCGATCGAGGTCGGCAAGTGCGATGCTCGCTTTGTGGATCGTTGGTTTCAGAGCCATCGGGTCGGAATCACGGCAAGTCGGGTCCCGGTCGTGCCTGCGAAGTGCATGCCCTATCGTAGCCGAGGTCGCCGGAGCGGTGTCGGGTCGCTGTCGTCAGTTCGGGTGCGATCGGACGTATCCGGGGGTGAAGCTGGGCATCTACAATGGGCGAACTTAAGGAGAGACGCATGAATGCAGTCGAGACCCGGGACGCAGAGTCCACACCGCTTGAAGACATCGACGTCAGTCGACCGGAACTCTACGGCGGGGACACATGGCAGCCGTGGTTTGCGCGGCTGCGTCGGGAGGCGCCGGTCCACTTTCAGCGTGAGAGTCTGAACGGTCCCTTCTGGTCTGTGACCAGCCATGATCTGATCAAGGAGGTCGATACCACCCACAAGGTGTTCTCTTCCGAGAAAGGCGGGATCGTCATTGTCGATCCATACCCCCAGGAGGAGGGTCAGATTCAGGCGCAGTCGTTCATCACGATGGACGAGCCTGAGCACATGCGTCAGCGGCGGGCGGTCGCGCCAACCGTTGCGCCGAGCAACCTCACAGAATTCGAGCCGCTGATCCGTGAACGCGCGATCGACATTCTGGAAAATCTTCCGGTTGGCGAGACGTTCAACTGGGTGCAGGAAGTGTCGGTCGAACTGACGGCCCGGATGCTTGCGACGCTCTTCGATTTCCCCTACGAGGATCGCCACAAGCTGGTCTATTGGTCGGATCTGACGACTGCGATACCCGAGGTGACAGGTGATGACAGCATCGACATGCGCAAGCGTTACGATGAGTTGATGGCGGCTGCCGGAGCCTTCTACCAGTTGTGGGCGAGCAAGGCGGGTCAGCCCCGGACCTTTGATCTCATTTCGATGTTGCAAAACAGCGAGGCGACGGCAAAGCTCAACGAGGACCCGCAACAGTTCCTTGGCACCATTCTGCTGCTGATCGTCGGCGGGAATGACACGACCCGGAACAGCATCAGCGGCGGCGTGGTCGGGCTGAACCAGTTCCCGGACCAGTATCAGAAGCTGAGAGAAAACCCCGGGCTGATTCCCAATATGGTCTCTGAAATGGTGAGGTGGCAGACACCGGTCATACACATGCGCCGTACTGCCCTGCAGGACTACGAACTTGGCGGCAAGACGATTCGCGAGGGTGACAAAGTGGTCATGTGGTACCTCGCCGGGAACCGGGACGAGACCGTCTTTGAAGAACCGGACAAGCTGATCATCGACAGACCAAACGCCCGCGCGCACGTGGCGTTCGGCTTCGGGGTGCACCGTTGCATGGGCAACCGCCTCGCGGAAATGCAGCTACGGGTGTTGTGGGAAGAGATCATGCAGCGCTTCCACACGGTTGAGGTTGTCGGCGAGGTCGTTCGCAACCCCAACAACTTCATCCGGGGGATCAGGGATGTCCCGGTCCGCCTGCATCCGCTGTGAGTTCAGTCGCCTGAGGGAATCCTGATTCCCGTGATGCCAACGGGCGCACTCTTGCCTCCGGCTCTCGCCGCGCCGACGACCTCACGCAGGGTGTACGGAGCCTCCAGGTCTTCTTTGCTGGAGTCGGGACCGAGTTCGCCGACCCGAATATAGTCGCCCGCATCCGCGGCGAGTCGGAACGCGACTGTGGCGCCCGCTGCCTCACCAGGCAACCCGCGCGCGCCAAATCCGTGGCCTTCGTTGGTCTGGCCTCCGGTTGTCGCCTGATAGCCCATGCGATGGAGGAGTTTCGTGCTGGCGCGTTGCAACACTTCCGGGCGGACCGACAGCATCCAGTTCTCCTGCTGCCGCATCCACGGCTTCTGCATGCCGTTCAGCATGACGATCCGCGGTGAGTTGGTGTGATTGATCCCGGTGGCGTGCAGGAGTCTGCCGTCGGTGATGATCATGGTGCCCGCCTTCGCGTCGAGGTTGATCGCGGGCGGCAGTTTTCCGACCGGTCGTCCTTCACGGACGGCGTCCGACAGAATCCGGTGCGAACCGGGAATCAGCAGCGTTCCCCCGTTGGCCTCATCGACGTCGCTGATCGCGGTCAGCACGTTCACGGACATCGGGCTGCGGGAATCGGGCGCATTCCCCTGATCCTGGTGCAGCGCCTGTGGCACGCCACCTTGCAGTGAGATCGCGGCGATGAGCGAGGTGCAGATCCAGCCCTGGCCCAACGCTTCACTGACGAGTTGCTCGACGAGTGGACCGCCCTGCACCATGCTCGGGTGCTGCTCGATTAGCAGTTCGAAACAGCGGCCTTTGTTCACGCAGCAGTTGATGTTCTGGCCGCTTGGGGTTTTCTGTGCGATACCGGCCAGACGTTCGCCCTCGGCCTGCTCCATGACGCGCTGCCGAATCGTTGCAACCTGATCTGCGGAAAGCGCGTCCTCGATCTTGCAGTAACCCCAGCGCAGCATGTCCTGACGGAGTTGCGCAATGTCCCTGGTGGCCCGGGGCAACGGCTTGTCCCGCCAGGCAGGGTGTTTGTCGCCGGTGGTTGTGTCGTAGTAGGAGCCCGGTCGGAACTCCCAGGTACCCCATTCGCTGCCCCGCTTCGGTGGTACGAAATAGATTTCGGGGTTGTTTTCGAGTACGGATTTCATGGGTTCCGCGAAGGTCACCTCCGCGTGGTACATCTGATCTTCGGGGCTCGAGTTGGCCTCGATAACCGCAGGGTCGAACTCACGGGGGACGGTGGTCACTGGAGCCTCCGCTCAAGAATGGGAACGGTGGCGAACCTACCCGGTCTTCGACGTTGCCTCAAGCCCTCGGAGTCGGCGCAGGGTGGCTCCGGAACGGGCGGCCCCGGGTTCCGACTCCGGTACCATGACAACTGAATGTGGATCAGCCAGGCGCGGGCTTCGGGGACGCGCGGCTGCAGGAGAGTGAGCGGATGATCAATACCGAACTGTCGGGCAACTGGACGGGAGTGACCGAGAGTGACTGGCAACTCCTGCATCTGGGGCTCATCGTGAGGTCTCTCGACGAGACGCTTGCGTACTACGAGTCCCTGGGCCTGATCTCCGCGACGCACCGGTTCCCGCGGGTGCCACACGACATTCGGTTTACGACACATCGGCAGACATCGGCCCCACCAAGCCCGCATCGCAGCGGACCGGGCAAGCTCAGAATCGTACGCATGGGTCCGCTGCCGCTCGAGATCATCCAGATCGGTGAGGGCGTGGAGGACGTGAACGGCGAGTTCGTCGATCGTCATGGCGACGGGATCTCGCACATCGCCTTCATGGTGGAGGACCTGGAGCGCGAGACCGAAAAGCTTGTCGGCAAGGGTGTCGAGCAGATCATGACCCTGGTCGTGGACGACCAGGTGACAATGCACTACTTCGACACCCGTGCGTCTGGCGGTCTCATGCTTGAGCTCATTCAGAGGAACGACTGGAGCCTCTACCTCGTCTGAGCGCTGCGGCGAGCGGCGGGCGCTAGCGCCCTTTCCACTCCGGCGCGCGCTTCTCTGCGAAAGCCCGGGGGCCTTCGAGCATATCCTCAGAGCCGCGCATCGCGGTCTGCGCGGGGAACGTCGTGGACATCACCTCTTCCATCGACATGTGCATGCCAGCCATGGCGGCCTGTTTGGACGCGCGAATCGCGAGGGGTGAGCATTCCATGATCTCGGCGGCCCAACGTTCAGCGGTTGTCATCAGGTCGGCGAGCGGAACAACCTCGTTCACCAGCCCCCAGTCGAGGGCGGTTTTGGCATCGATGGGTTTGCCGGTTAGGATCATGCCCATCGCCCGCCGCGTGCCCAACTGGCGCGGCAAGCGATGGACGCCGCCCGCGCCCGCGAGTAGTCCAACGCGGGGTTCCGGGAGTCCCATCATCGCGTGATCCGCCGCGATGACAATGTCGGACGCGAGCATGATCTCCATGCCGCCGCCCATCGCCCAGCCGTTGACCGCCGCGATGATCGGTTTGACGAAGTCCCATCGCGACGTGTTCCCGCCGAATCCGCCGCTTGCCGGTCGCGCCGGTTGATCGTTCGCGCGCTCCGAGGCGGGACGCCGCCCGGCCTCGGCGGTTGCCTTCAGGTCATTGCCGGCGGAGAAGGCCCGGTCGCCGGCACCCGTGACGATCACGACCCAGACGTCCGGGTCCTCGGCAATCTCGTCGTAGATCTGACCAAGTTCTGCGTGGCAGGGCGGGTGCAACGCATTCATGACCTCCGGACGATTGAGGGTGATGTAGCCGATGCGATCTCGTTTCTCGTAGGTTACGAACTGGTATGCCATGGACGGGCGCCTTGCTTGTCGGGTTGAGGGTTGGGGGTTGAGTGTACGCGCGCCCTCACACCAACGCGCGAACAGTGTTCGAGTGACCGTAATCAGCCCAGGGCGGAAGCGGCCGGCAATGTGGCGAGGCCCGTCGGGTGGGCTACCATCAGAAATCAGGTCAGACACCCAATTACGTGCCGGGCGTGACGACGATGTATGCTTCGGGGCGCTAAACTTCCATCACGCGATGGTGATGGCGACGCAAGAACAATGAGAAAGGAACCTTCATGATTCGACTAGCCTTTGAGCAGTTTCTCGGCAACAGCCCGGTGTGGTTCAAGAATGCACTGTTGGTGTTCCTGGTGGCGTGCCTGCCGCTGAAGCTCGTCGTCGGGACGACGGTGCTTGGCTGGTTGTTCCTTGCGATGTTTATCCTGACTCTCGCGATGGCGCTCAAGTGTTATCCCCTTCAGAGTGGCGGAATCCTTGCCCTCGCGATTCTCGCGCTCGGACTGACCACGCCCGATACGGTGTGGCACGAGATTCAGCAGAACCTCGGCGTGCTCGCGCTGCTGATCTTCATGGTGAGCTTCATCTACTTCATGAAGCCGCTGCTCAGCTTTCTGTTTGCAAGACTGATCGTTGGCGTGCAAAGCAAGGTCATCCTTTCACTGGTGTTCTCCGTGATGGCCGCATTCCTGTCCGCGTTCCTCGACGCACTGACCGTGACCGCGGTGCTGATCGCGGTGTTTGTCGCGCTCTATGGCGTGTACGAGCGTATTCACTCGGCCAGTGGCTCCGACTACGACGACGACGGCATTGCGGACCGGGAGGAGATGGGGGGTGACATGCTGGCCGATTTCCGTTCGTTCATTCGCAGTCTCGTCATGCACGGAGCGGTTGGTACGGCGCTTGGCGGCGTAACGACCATGGTGGGCGAACCCCAGAACCTGCTCATCGCGGACAAGCTGGACTGGGAGTTCCTCGAGTTCGTCGTCGTGATGTCTCATGTGACGATCCCCGCGGTGATTGCCGGCTTCGCAACCTGCGTTGTACTGGAACTGACGGGGATACTGGGCTACGGGCAGAAGCTGGACCCCCAGGTTCGCGCGATTCTCAAGGGATATGTCGAAGAGGAAGACGCGAAGCGGACGCAGACCGAGGTGTACGGCCTCTGGGTGCAGGGCATCTGCGGAGTGCTGCTGGTGATTGGCCTCGGGCTGCACCTGATGGAAGTGGGTTTGATCGGGCTCAGCCTGCTGGTGCTCGTGACCGCGATGACCGGGATCAACGAAGAACATCGCATCGGCAGGGCGTTCGAGGAGTCGCTGCCGTTCGTGTCGCTCCTCTGCATCTTCTTCGTCGTCGTGGGCATGATTCATGACCTGCACCTGTTCTCCCCCGTGATTGCCTGGGTGCTCACGCTCCCGCTCGACATTCAGCCGGGGGCGTTTTTCCTCGCGAACGGCTTGCTGTCGGCGATCTCCGACAACGTCTTCGTGGCCACGGTGTACATCAACGAGGTGAAGGCCGCGTTCGACAACGGCGTGATCTCCCGGGATCACTTCGAGCGGCTCGCAGTCAGCATCAACACCGGAACCAACCTGCCATCAGTCGCGACGCCAAACGGTCAGGCGGCGTTTCTCTTCCTGCTGACCTCGGCGCTTGCGCCGGTGATTCGGCTCGGCTACATGCGCATGGTTGTCATGGCGATCCCCTACACGATCGTGCTGACGATCGTGGGCTATCTGGCGCAGTAGGCCCGGGACCAGGGCCGGTTTTCAGTGAGAGACACTGCCGGTGCGTTTGCCTGATCTTCAGGGTCGGTCTCGCAGCGCGAGGAACCTGTCCGGATGGTCGACGTTGGCCATGTCGGGGGCGAGCGACAGGATGGATTCGAAAGCGCGCGTGCTGTCGCCGCCGTATCGGATCATCGAACTGACGCCTGCGGTTCGACAGACATCAATCAGGTCAGCCGTGTCCTCGGCAAGCCCGAACTCGACGATCGCCGCGCCGTAGGCCCGAACCGCGTGGTCGATCCCCGCCACCGAGTTGACGTTGATCTTGAGCGTCAGGCCCGGGTCGATCGCCCTGAAGCGTCTGGCCATCGTGGCGTCCCCAAACCAGAAGAAGCTCTCATCCCGAAGGTCGGTGTCGTCAATCAACCTGACGAGGTCCTCAAGGGGCGCGCGTTTGACGTCGAGAAACAGCTTGATGCGGCCTTTGGCCCACTGCAGGAACTCGGCAAGTCGGGGGACACGTTCGCCCGCGAACCTGGGCGCAAACCAGGCGCCGCAGTCGAGCCTGTCCACTTCGTGGGAGGTCAGGTCGTGGAGCGTTCCCGTACCGTCGGTGGTGCGCTCGAGGCCAGGGCCGTGGAACACGTACATGACGCCATCGAGGCTCGTGTTGACGTCAATTTCGAGCCAGTCGGCCTGCCAGTCGATGCAGTGTTGAGCGGCCGGATACGTGTTCTCCGGCGCGATCGCGTTGGCGCCACGGTGGCAGACCAACTCGGTGCGGTGCCGGCGATCCGGCAAGAGGCGGGACGGCAAGACAGCTTACTTCGCCGCCATCACCATGATTTCGACTTTGTAGTCCGGCCCCGCAAGCGCGCTGCAAAGACCTGCGCGCGCCGGAGCGCTGCCCTCGCTGACCCACGCGTCCCAGACCTCATTCATGGCCCCGAAGTAGCGCATGTCGGTCACCCACAGTTGGGCCCAGAGCAGTCGTGATTTGTCGGTCCCGCACTCGCCCAGCAGGGTGTCGATCTTGTCCAGGATCTGCTGTGTCTGCGTTTTGACGTCGGCGGTGGGGTCGTCGCCGACCTGGCCCGCGAGATAGACAACTCCGTTGTGCTCGACCGCCTGGCTCATTCGGGTCGAGGTATGGTGGCGTACGATGTCGCTCATGCTGAAAGCTCCATTGGAAACGCCCGGATGGTAGCGCAGGAGTGGGTCCCGCCGGGCGCGGTGACCGAACCCCTTCTTCGCGCGTCATGGATCGTGACCGCATCTTGCTCGCGTCGCTGGCCCGTGTAACGGTTGGCCCATGTATTTCGACTCCCGACTCTGGTCATTCACCGCCGGTGTACGCCATCGACTTGCGATGTCGGTCGCAATTGGTCTGGCTGCAAGCGCGTTGGGTGTTGCGCGGCTGGCACTGCTCGGCTGGCTCATTGGCCGGGTGTTCGGGGGTGCGGGCTTTGCCGAGCTCGGCCTGCCCATCGCGGCCATCGCCGGAGTCATGTTGCTGCGGGGCGGTGCCGAATACCTGCGGACCATGGTGGCGCACGAAACCGCGGCCCGGGTGCAGCGCCGCCTGCGGTGCGCCATCTATGACCAAGCCCTGGCGCTGGGGCCCGCCTACTTCGCGCAGGAGCGCAGTTCGGAGTTGATGGTGTCCGTCGTGGACAGCGTCGAGCAGCTCGAAACCTACTTTGGTCAGTTCCTGCCGCAGATCATCATCGCGTGCCTGACACCGGTCGCCGTGTTTGGGTTCATGGTGTTTCTCGACGTGCCTGTGGCGCTCGTCCTGGTCAGTGCAACGCTCGTGACACTGTTTGCGCCCATGGTGTTCCAGAGCCTCGATCACGCCGCGAGCCGGGCGCGGTCGCAGGCGTTTCGCGCATTCAGCGCCGAGTTTCTCGACGCCGTGCAGGGCCTTGCCACCCTGAAGGCTTTTGGTCAGGCGCGTCAACGTGCCGGCCAGCTCGCGGCAAAGGCTGAGGAACTCACCACCAGTACTCAGCGTGTCAACGCGATCAATACGCTTGGGCGCGGCATTACCGACACCGGCATCACGGTGGGTGCGGCGGCCGCCCTGACGCTGGGCGCGGTCCGGGTCGAGGATGGCAGCATGGCGCTCACAACGCTGCTCATCGTGCTGATGATGGGGGTTGAGCTGTTTCGTCCGCTCCGGGACCTCCGCGCCCAGTTGCATACAGGGATGCTCGGACGTGCCGCCGCGCAGGCGATCTTTCGCTTGCTGGAGGCGAGCCCTCTCGTGACTGACCAGGGGACGCGGTCCGCGGCGGATCTCGCGCCGGACATTGCCTTCCGGGACGTGTCCTTCCGCTACCCGGGCAGCGACACCGAGGTTCACCGATCGCTCGACTTCCACGTCGCTGCCGGTGAGCGGGTTGGCATCGTCGGCGAGAGCGGCGCGGGCAAGTCGACCCTTGTCCGCCTGATGTTGCGCTTTTTCGACCCGGATTCCGGCAGCGTCGAGGTGGGCGGCGCGGACCTCAGAACACTCGATGCCGGGTCGGTGCGCGCGCTTTTTGCCGTGGTCAATCAGGACACGTACCTGTTTCACGGATCGGTGGAAGACAACCTGCGCCTCGGTAAACCTAACGCCAGTCACGATGAGCTCGAGGCGGCGGCCCGCGCGGCGAATGCGCACGCGTTCATCGAGCGGCTGCCCCAGGGATATGCCACCGTCGTCGGTGAGCGTGGAATCCGGCTGTCGGGCGGCCAGCGCCAGCGCATCGCGATCGCGCGCGCTTTGCTGCGCGATGCGCCAATCCTGGTACTCGATGAAGCTCTCTCGGCTGTGGATGCAGAGAACGAAGCGACGATTCAGGCATCACTGGATCGTCTGATGGTTGGCAGGACCACGCTGATCTTTGCGCACAGGCTGTCGAGCCTCATTGGTGCGGACCGGATTCTTGTCCTGGGTGAGGGCGGTGTGGTCGAGGAAGGCACGCACGATGAGCTCATGGCGCGGGATGGTGTCTACCGCTCGTTGATGGGCGATCAGGCCAGCGAACTGAGTGCGGGGACTCCACTGGCCGAGACGCTTGCCCAGACCGACCGTCGGGAGGTTGCGGCCAGTGCCGCGACGATCGAACCGACCGACGCGATCCTGCGGGCCGAGGGGCTTGGCTGGATTGGTGCGACACGGGTGCTGCTCGGGATGATCGGCAAGGAGCGTCTGCCGTTGGCGGCAACCTTCGTCATGGGTGTGTTGCGCGTGCTCGCGTTCATCGGCGTTGGGGTGCTGTCGTCGCTGATCGTGCTTCAGGTGAAGGAGGGGGGCGGTTTTGTCACCCTCGCGATTGTCCTTGCCTGCGCCGCGCCACTCGCAGGTATCTTCCACTGGCTGGAGTCGTGGTTCGCGCATGCGATGGCGTACCGCTTGCTCGCGGCGATGCGTGTGCAGTTGTTCGAGCGCCTTGAGCAACTGGCACCCGCCTATCTCGTGCACCGGCGCACGGGTGATCTCGCTTCGATGGCGACCCAGGACGTCGAGACCGTGGAGTACTTCTATGCACACACGGTGGCGCCTGCGTTCGTGGCCGTACTGGTGCCGGGGACGGTCCTCGGCGTGCTGTTCGCGTATGGCTGGGCGATGGCCGTCGCGTTGATTCCGTTTCTTGCTCTGGTCGTCCTCAGCCCGTTCCTGCTGCGCCACCGACTGGACGCGCTGGGGTCCCGCTCACGTGAGGCGTTGGGCGAACTCAACGCATTCTCGCTCGATTCGATCCAGGGCCTGTCCGAGGTTGTGGCGTTCCAGGACGGCGCGCGCCGCAGGGCCCGGTTCGAGGCGCTGATCGATCGCGTCCGCGCGGTGCGGGTTCGCTTCTATCGTGATCTCACCGCGCAGTCGGCATTGCTCGAGATCGCGACCGGGATGGGCGGGCTCGCCATCATCGTGACGGGGACATTGCTGGTCTCCGGGGGGAGCCTCGATGCGGGGTTACTGCCCCTGCTTGCGCTGCTGGCGATGGCGGCGTTCCTGCCTGTATCCGAGATCGCGCATATCGGTCGTCAGCTGGCTGACACCTTGGGTGCCGCGCGAAGGCTCTTTGCGATCCAAAACGAACGGGTTGCGGTCGTCGACGGCCCCGGTGTGGAGGCACCCGGTGTGGATGCGGCGGACGCCTCCGCGGATGCCGGCGCTCCGGCGATTGCTTTCGACGCAGTCAGCTTCACCTACGAGGGACGCTCAGAGCCCGCACTGGATCAGGTGACGCTCAATATCCCTGCAGGGGCGACGGTGGCGCTCGTCGGTTCTTCGGGCGCGGGCAAGACGACGCTCGCGCATCTGCTCGTCAGATTCTGGGATCCGGACGAAGGCGCAATCCGGTTTGCCGGGCACGATCTGCGGGACTACACCCTCGACGACCTGCGGCGCCGCGTGGCGCTCGTTGCCCAGGACACGTATCTCTTCAACCAGACGTTGCGCGAGAACATCGCCATTGCGAGGCCCGGCGCCTCGGCGGATGCGGTGACCGATGCGGTTGCGAAGGCCGCCCTGACCGATGTGGTCGCCGCGTTGCCGCTTGGCCTCGATACCCCGGTTGGCGAGCGGGGCGCCCGCCTGTCGGGCGGGCAGCGCCAGCGCGTCGCGATTGCCAGGGCGTTTCTGAAAGACGCGCCGTTGCTGATTCTCGACGAGGCAACGAGTCATCTCGATGCGATCAACGAACGGGCGGTGCGGCGTGCCCTCGACACGTTGATGGTGAACCGCACGACGGTCGTGATCGCGCATCGCCTGTCGACGGTGCGCAACGCCGATCTGATCGTCGTGCTCGATGAAGGGCGCGTCGTGGAGCAGGGCAACCACGATCAGCTCATCGCGCGGGGTGGCGCATACGCGCGCCTGGTGGCGCGTCAGATCTCGGCGACCGCCGTCGCGGCGGGAAGCTGAGCCCCCCGCCAGGCGGCTGTGGTGCTGGCCGTTCAGGCCGCCGTGCGACCCCGCAGCAGACGCCCGGGACGTGCGCCGGTGAACGCGCCGTCTTCACGAACCACTTCGCCGGAGACCACGGTCGCCCGGTAGCCGCTGCAGCCCTGCAGCAGTCGCGGGGCGCCGGCCGGCAGATCGTAGGCCATGGCCGGTGCGTCGAGTTTCAGTTCGTCGAAGTCGATGACGTTGATGTCTGCTTTCATACCCGGCTCCAACGTGCCGCGGTCATTCAGGCCGTACACCCGCGCGGTGTCGTGGGCCTGCAGGCGCACGGCTTCCTCCAGGCGCAACTGGGGGCCACGCTTCCGGTCCCGCACCCAGTGCGTCAGCATGAAGGTCGGGGTCGAGGCATCGCAGATGAGTCTGCAATGCGCGCCACCGTCCGACAGCGACAGCATCGTGCCGTCGTGCCGCAGTCGCTCGAGCGTCGGGTCGAGTGTGCGTTCGGAGAAGTCGGTCAGCGGGAAGAACAGGAAACCTTTGCCGCCGTTTGCAACGAGCGTGTCGTAGGCGAACGCGGCCGGGGTGACGCCCGCCCGCGCGGCGCGTTCTGCAACGCAGTCTTCTGCCGCCGGCTCGTAGTCGGGCTGCTCTCCCAACGGGTACATCTTGTGGAACCCGTATGCGATGTCGTGATTGAAGCGACCGGTGAAGGTCGACGCTTCGGCGAGAATTGCGTCGCGAATCGCGGGCTTGGCCATCTCGGTGACCCGCTCCGCCAAAGGCAAGTGTGCAATCCGCATATAGGTCGGGTGTTTCATGAACGGATGCAGCGACGTCTCGAGTCCCAACAGCAGTCCGGCCGGCCGGCCGGCAGTCTGTGCCATGACCCTGCCTTGGTTTGCGGGCGCGGATGAGAGTGCGAGCAGTTGGCGCCATTCGTCGGGCACGCGGTCAGCCTGCGTGAGGGCATAGGTCACGGTCAGCGCATGTTCTTCGGCGAGTTCGCGCATCCAGTCGATGTCCGCGCCGAAGTTGCCTTCGAGGCCGCCGAGGCCAATGTCGGAAGCGACTTCGACGACCCCGCCGCCGGCGTCAGCAACGGCCTTGCCCAGCGCGAGGATTTCCTCTGCGCCTGCAAACGTACCGGGGACCGGTTCGCCGTCCACGGCCCGGTGTAGTTTCGTTCGGGAGGTCGTAAACCCGAGCGCGCCCGCCCCGATGGCTTCCCGCACGATGTCCGCCATCGCGGCCATGTCGTGCGCGGTCGCCGGCTCGTTGCGAGCACCGCGCTCACCCATCACATACGCACGAACCGCGCCGTGGGGGACCTGGGTCGCGACATCCATGACACGCGGAATCCGTTCCAGCGCGTCGAGGTATTCCGGGAATGTTTCCCACTGCCAGTCGATTCCCTCAGCGAGCGCGGCGCCAGGAATGTCCTCCACACCTTCCATCAACTGGATGAGCCACTCGTGCTGATCGGAGTGCGCGGGTGCGAAGCCGACGCCGCAGTTACCGAATACCGTCGTCGTGACGCCGTGCCAGGAAGAGGGCGTCAGTTCCGGGTCCCAGGTCGCCTGGCCGTCGTAGTGAGTGTGGACGTCGACAAACCCGGGCGTGACGATCATGCCCTCGGCGGAAATCCTTCGACGCGCCTCGCCGGTGATGTTCCCGACGGCTGTGATCTTGCCGTCGTCGACTGCGACGTCTGCCTTGAACGGTGCTGCGCCGGTGCCGTCGATGACGGTTCCGCCGTGGATGATCAGATCGTGCATGGGCAATCCTTCTCTTACCGCGTGTGGGTGCCGGTCTGCGCCCGGACCCGTCATGATGTCGGCCCGACCGTATCACGGAATCGCGGAACTGCCGAACCTCGTCCCGTGGCCGCGTTGACCCGCTTCGGACAGCATGCGTAGTCTTCGGAAAACAGCACAATCAGGGAACACGCATGGTCTGGCAGCCCGAGATAGAAGAACTCGCGCACCGCAGGAAACTCGCTGAGCAGATGGGGGGCGAGGAGAACGTCGCCAAACATCGTGCCCGGGGCAAGCTCCCCGTCCGTGAGCGGATTGCTCTGCTCGTCGACCCGGGCTCGTTCGAAGAGATTGGTGCGCTGACCGGAACGGCGACGTACGACGCGGACCAGCAACTGGAGAGCTTCACGCCACAGGCGTTCGTCGTGGGCGCCTGCAGACTCAACGGTCGGCGCGTGCTGGTCAACGGGGGCGACTTCACGATTCGTGGCGGCAGCGGCGGGTATGGTCCGAAAGCGACGTACCTCGAGGAGATGGCGGAACAGTGGCGACTGCCATACGTGCGCCTGCTCGATGCGAGCGGCGGCAGTGTGCGGCACTTCGAAGAAATTGGCCGAACCTACGCCATCAGCAACGTGCTTGGCGTGCAGGCGGGCAAGCTGCTCGGCATGGTGCCGGTCGTGGCCGCAGTGATGGGTTCGGTCGCGGGCATTCCCGCGGTCGAGGCCTGTATCTCCCACTTCAGCGTCATGGTCAAAGGCACGAGTCAGGTGTTTCCGGGCGGTCCGCCGGTCGTGAAAGCCGCGCTCGGCATCGACATCACGAAAGAGGAGCTTGGTGACGAGCGCACTCAGGTGCGCAAGGGCGGCGTGATCGACAATCTCGCGGACACGGAGGAAGAAGCCCTCGCGATGATCCGCAAGTTCCTCTCCTACCTGCCGAGCAGCGTCTGGGAGATGCCGCCGCGCGTCGAGCCGACGGACGATCCGGAACGGCGGGACGAAGAACTGCTTTCAGTCATTCCGCGGGACAAACGCAAGGTGTATGACCCGCGCGCCGTACTGGACCACGTACTCGATCGCGACTCGTTCTTCGAGATTGGCGCCTTGTACGGGCGCGCCCGGATCATCGGACTTGCTCGCGTCAACGGGTATCCGGTCGGCGTGATGATCAACAACCCGCGGAACCAGGGCGGCTCGATGGACACGGCCGCCGGCCAGAAGGTGGTGCGCTTCCTGAAACTGTGCGACACGTTCCACCTGCCGATGATCTATCTCGCGGACGAGCCCGGCTTCATGGTGGGCCCCGAAGCGCAGAAGCAGGGCATCCTCCGCGCCGGGGCACGGCTTGTGCACGTGACGGGCAGATCCCAGATGCCGTGGCTCACGGTGGTCATTCGCCAACTGTATGGCGTTGCAGGCCAGCTCAATCTGCGGCCGAGCGGCATGTACCGCCGTTACGCATGGCCCTCCGGGAACTGGGGCTCGATGCACATCCAGGGCGGCACGTACGCGGCCTACCGGCGCGAGATCGACAACGCGCCCGCCCCCGCCGCGAAGCTCGCGGAGATCGAGGCGAGGCTGCAGCGGCTCGCTTCGCCGTTCCGCACGGCGGAAGCGTTCAGCATCGAGGACATCATCGACCCGCGCGATACGCGCCAGAAGCTGGTGGATTTCGTCGAGGCCGCGCAACGGGTGATCGAGTCCCAGCTTGGACCGACGATGGTGCCGGTTTACGAGCCCTGATCGCCGCCGCGGTGCCCGGTCAGGTGACTGGCCGGGCCGGCAGCCGGAGCATCCAGAGGCACACCGCCGACACCGCGTAGCCGAGGAGCAGGGAAGCGAACGCGGGCAGATAGCTGCCTGTGAAGCCGAAGACGAACGTCGTGAGCGGCAAGCCGACGAGGTTGAAGGGCATGGTCATCGGCATGGATGCGCCCATGACCTTCGGGAACGCAACCACGCCGAAGCGGTCTGCCAGCAGCAGCGACCAGAGCGGGGCAATGCCGCCATAGCCGAGCCCAAACAGGGCGCCTGCCGCGCAGAGCAACAACAGGCTGTCGGCGACGAGCAGGAGCAATGTGGCCGCAACCTGCAGCGCAATGGCCGCCGCGACGACTCCGCGCTTCGGCAGATGATCCGCCGCCGTCCCGGCGAGCGGCTTGGCGATGGCGCCGAAGAGCGTCGTGACCAGCACCGTCCAGGAAGCGTGCATGGGCGAGAGTCCCAGGTCCGTGCCGTGTGACGGCAGCGCGATCACGATTGCCGCGATGGCCATGTAACAGGGGCCGGCGATCAGGCTGATCAACCAGACGTCCCGGGACCGCGCGGCCCTGGCGAAGGTCCACACGATGGTGTCCTCGGAGGATGCAGGGACAGGTTGCGGTTCGGGGTCGCCGTCCGGGTTCAGTCCCACGTCTTCGGGTGCGCGGATGGCGAAGCGCCAGATGAGCGGGCCGAGCAGGATCGGGGTAATGACGGCGAAAAACAGGAACGACACCTGCCATCCGAACGACGTAACGAGCCAGGTTGCGAGCGGCACCAGGACCACGCCGGAGAACGTGATGCCCGCTTGTGAAATCCCGAGCGCGGTGCCCCGCCGGCGCGCGAACCAGTTCGAGATGATGAGATTGCACGCGAGGTTGCTGGTCAGCCCGACGCCGATCCCCACCGCGACACTGAACCCCAGATAGAGATGCCAGATGCTGGTCGCGCTCGCCGAGATGACGAGCCCCAGCGAGATCGACGCGACGCCGATCAGCATCATGACGCGCATGGAGTGTTCGGACAGCAGTTTGACGGCAAACGGACTGAAGACCGCCATCAGCACCATCTGCATCGAGACGGTGAGCGAGACCTCGAAGCGCGTCACGCCCAGTGCTTCCGTCAGCGGCTTCAGGTAGACGCCAAACGTGTAGTAGCCGATCCCGACGCTGAAGAATTGCGCCGTCGCGGTGAATGCGACGATCTTCCATCCGAGTGTAAAGAACCCGCGGGGCGTCCCCGCGTCCTGCGCGCCCTCGGTTACAACGCCCACAGGGTCATCCTCCCGGTCACCGGGCCAATCATGATGGTGGGCGGCGGCTGGTCGGGTTGGCTATCGAATCCTGAGGAAGGCTTCTTCACCCTGCTCCGCCGTGATTGCCTCGCCCATCTCGCTGGCGCTCAACATCCCCTGTTTGACTTTGTCCGCGTCGACCTCGAACGGCAGGTTCGAAAACGGGGTGAACGACATGGCGCCCTGGACCACGGCGTCGATCTTCTCGGTCTGAGAGGCAGAGAGCCCCATCTGCCCGAGGTGGATGGGCAGGCCTACGCGCGCGAAGAACTCACCCGCGCGCCGGGCTTCGTCGGGGTTACCCTCCATCATCAGTTGCGCGAGCACGCCCATCCCCACCATCTCCCCGTGCAGGTAGTTCTCTTCGACTTCCGGCAGGACGGTGTAGCCCTGCGCGTAACCGTGGGCGCCCGCAAGGCCGCCGCTCTCGAAGCCGATCCCGCTCAACAGCGTGTTCGCCTCGACAATGTGTTCGAGTGCTTCACTGACCTTGCCGTCGCGCACGCTCGCGCAGGCGGCCTCGCCATGTTCGTAGAGCGTGTCCGCACACAGTTGCCCGATCATCGTGGCGGTCAGGGTTGGCCGCGTTCCGAGTACGTTGCGCGCGTCGGCGTTTTTCGCGCAGACTTTCGCCTCGTAGTACGTGGCCATCGCGTCGCCAATACCCGCAACGAGGTAACGTTCGGGGGCGCGGGCGATCACTTCGGTATCGACGATCACCGCGATCGGATTCGTGGGGAAGAACTCGGCACCAGCCATTACGCCGTCCTCGGTATAGATCACCGAAAGCGCGGAGCAGGGCGCGTCGTTCGAGGCAAGCGTCGGCACGATGATCACGGGTACGCCGAGACGCTCGGCAATACACTTGCCCGCGTCGACGGGTTTCCCACCGCCAATTGCGAGGAGTACGTCGACCTGCTGCTCGCGCAGGTCCGCGACGCGCGCCTCGATTTCGGGGAGCGAACTTTCGCCGCCAAAGACCGTTGGAGCGGCCGCCACACCTGCCGCCTCGATTGCGGCTTTGGCGGTGGCCGCCTCAGCGGTGTGCCCGCGCCGGGACGCGAGCAGGCCGGCCTTCCTGAAGCCGAGTTGTTGCACGAGGGAGCCGACGGAGTTGAGTACGCCTGGTCCCTGAATGTACTTGGTTGGCGCGATCATCACCCTCACTGAGGGATCGGCGTGATTGGCGTAGATGGAAGCGGGCTGGAACGGTGCGCTCATGGTGCTGTCCTCGGCGAAGCGGGATTCGTGAAACGACATCTGCTGGAGCGCGAGTATATCGTGGGCGGGCCATGCGTCAGGACCGTGTCCCCGCCCGGCTGCCGGGGGACACGGGCTACTATCGAATCAGGACTCCTGCGACGACACCGCCTTGATCAGATAGGCCTGCTCAGTTGCCTTCTGTGCGATTGCTATGCTGGCCGCGACCGTTGCCTCTGGTGCCGATCGTCACGCGCTGGTGATTGGCAACGGTGCCTATCACAACATCGACCCCCTTCCGAACCCGACAAACGATGTTGTGCTGGTATCCGACTCGCTGCGCCAGGTCGGCTTTGAAGTCACGACACTGAAGGATGTCGGCAAACGCGAGATGGACCGCGCGGCGAAGGCCTTCGCGAAACGTCTCGACGACGCGGGCAGGGACGCGGTGGGTGTCTTCTACTTTGCGGGGCACGGCGTGGCCTACGAAGGCGAGAACTGGCTGCTGCGGTCGGCGCGGAGATCACCCAGGCCGTCGACATCGAGTACGAAGCGATCTCGGCGAACAAGGTCCTAAAACTGATGGAAGGCGCGCGCAACGCGACCGACATTCTCGTGCTCGATGCGTGCCGCAACAGCCCGTTCAGATCGTTCTCGCTGTCGGGAACACGCGCGGTGACGGTCGGCATGCGCCGCATGGAGGCGCGGGTCGGCAGCTTCATAGCGTACTCGACCGCGCCGGGGATGGTGGCCTACGACGGCGACGGTGACGTGAGCCCGTTCGCGGAGGCGTTTGCGGCGGAGATACCGCGGCCGGGTAACTCGATCGGAGACATCATGATCGAAGTCCGCAAACGCGTGAAGCAGAGCACGTCGCGACTGGGCGGGGCGCCGCAGTCGCCGTGGGACTCGAGTTCGCTCACCGGGCGATTTTCGTTTGTCCCTGCAGCGCAGGCTCCGCAGGACACCGCGATTGTGGCGCCCCAGCCGGCAGCGCCCGCGCCGCGGCAGCCTGCCGCCGCGACTGCCGTGGGCCTTCCGTCGATGCAAGGCTCTGGGCCACGATCGAGAATTCCGATGACCCCGCTGAGTTCGGGTTCTATCTGAAACGATTTCCGAACGTTGACTATGCTGAACTGGCGCGTATTCGGATCACGAGGTTGAGTCGTCCGTCTGAAGTCGCGCAACCTGAGCATCCGGTTCCTGCACCTGATGTGTCGGCTGGAACAACGCCTTCGCCCGAAGTGCTCGAATGCCGGCAGTTTGCCGGCAACGATCGGGACTCGTTCGCCTACTGCCTGAACAGTTGGCGGAGGAAGGCGATGCCGACACCTGGGGTGACGATGCCGATACTGGCTGGTCCGCCGGTGCGCGGACCCAGGGTGCGGTCTGGTACGACGACTCCGGCCTGCCGTGGCAGGTGGAGGTATCGGGAGCGAACTTCACGGCCCAGGCGGATGTGCCGGGCCTAGGGCGAATCCGCATGATCGGCCGGGTCATCGGGGTGTCATTGAGCTATCAATTGCGCGATGTAGCCGGCAATGCCGTCGGATATGGCGAGGGCAGCTTCGATAATGCGACCTATATCTCCTCTATCAGCTATCTCCCGAACGGAGTG
Organism: Gammaproteobacteria bacterium; assembly: GCA_002728675.1. Taxonomy (GTDB): domain Bacteria; phylum Pseudomonadota; class Gammaproteobacteria; order Pseudomonadales; family Azotimanducaceae. Next base: position 16,058 of record PBVL01000048.1, on the reverse strand, counting down.
CCGTTCGCGAGCGGACAGCTTCACGTCAACCACGCACCAAACTGAAGGCGCAACTATCGTTCGATCCGTGCAGCGCGCTCCGGGTCGTACCACCAGCCATCCGGAAAGGCCGGCCAGTAGGTGCCTTCGACTGCCGGCCGCCCGAATCGATCCCAGTGCACGGTCCTGCGCAGGTCCACCGCATAGAGCGGGATCTGGTAGTACTGCCACAACAGCACCCGGTCCAACGCCCTGCAGGCCGCGACGATCTCATCGAGGGTAGTCGCCCGTTCCGCCTTGTCGATGAGGAAGTCGAGCGCGGGGTGGGCAATGCCCGCGGTGTTGCGGCTCAGGGGGACCCCCGCAGTCTCCGAGTGGTACGTCGCGCGCAGTTCGATGACCGGAGGCATGAGGATGTCCTGGTTCTTCAGAACAGCGTCGAAGTCCAGGGTGCGAATCCGGTTGATGTACTGGCTGGTTTCCGCGAGGCGGACGGAACCGCGGATGCCCAGTTGTGCCAGTTGCTGGAAGTAGGGCAACAGAACCCGGGCGTCCGCGGCGTTGCGGGACAGGAACTCGATCTCGAAGGCGTCCCCGGCGGCGTTTCGCAGAGTCCCTTCGCTGATACGCCATCCTGCCTTCTCCAGCAGGTTACGCGCGGCAACCATGTTCGACCGGTGCGCGGCCGGCGACGCGGGCTCTTCGAAGCGGAACGGCCGTCTGAAGAGTTCGTCGGGCAACGAGTCGGCGAACGGCCGGAGCAGTTCGAGTTCGTCATCGCTTGGCATACCGGTTGCGGCGAGAATCGTGTCCGGCCAGTAGCTGTGTGCCCTGTTGTGATGGCCCGCGTGCAACGTGCGGTTCTGCCACTCGAAGTCCATGGCGAGAGTCAGCGCCTGACGGACCCGGCGGTCCCGAAAACGCGGCAGCCGGTTGTTCAGCGCGATGCTGCTGCGCACACCCACCTCGATTCCGAAGTGACGGCGGATCTTCCGTATCCAGCCCTTCTCGAACGCGGGTGTGTCGTAACCGTTGTGCCAGTAGCGGATGTCGCCCTCGGTCCAGATGTCGACAAGGCCTTTGCGGAACGCCTCGCGGGTCACGGTTGCGTCGCGATAGATTTCATAGCGCACGGTGTCGAAGTTGTAGCGTCCCTTGTTGACCGGCAGGTCGCGACCCCAGTAGTCGGGGTCACGGCGATAGACGATGTATCGGCCCTGTTCGAATGCGGCGATCTCATAGGGCCCGCTCGACAGCGGCGGCGTCAGGGTCGGCTCGTGGGGATTCCGGTCACGCCAGTAGTGCTCGGGCAGGATAGACGTGAACTGCACCATGATGATGTGATTCAGCGTCAGCGGGTGGTTCAGGTGGATGACGGCGTGGCGGTCGTCGATCGCCGCGAGGCTCCTGATGAACCCGAAGTACGTGCGGCCCTGCAGTTGGGCGAGGCGGGTCTCGAACGTGTATTTCACGTCCTTCGCAGTGACCGGCACACCGTCACGCCATCGTGCGTCGGGGTGGATTCGAAAGACGATCGCCATGCGATCGTCCGTGACCGCGATGCCGTCCGCGAGGCGACCGTAGAACGCCGAGACTTCGTCTCCAGAACGGATCAGCAGGGTGTCCGCGTAGAACCAGAACCCGGCGGGCGGCGACGTGCCGCCCTCGGGCAACGGAGCAAACGTGTCGAATGCCGCCTGAGATGCCTCGTTCAGCTGTCCTCCCTTGGGCGCATCAGGGTTGAGGTAGTCGAGATGTGTGAAGCCTGCCGGGTACTTCAGGTCGGCAAAGAATGCGATGCCGTGGGCGAAGTCGAGTTGGGCCGGGTCGATGTCTCCGGCGGATGCAATGTGCGTCACGAGGATCAGCCAACACACATGGCGGAAGACCTTCGGTCGTCCCTGTGCAAGCGTGCGCAGCCCGGACCGTTTCGGGCCGCGCGCAGTGCCCCCGGTCCGCGGTGCTGCTCTCATGGACGCATCCTGACGTGAGTGCGCGTGTCGTGTAAACCGCCGGTCCCTGCCTTCGGTGATCGGTAAAAAAAGGTAGGGTAGACGCTGCGCATCGGAGCCGAGCGAGAGAATCCGGCAAAAGACGTGGCCAGATACATCACACGCAGGTTGCTGCTGATCTTTCCGACCCTGATCGGCATTATCACGCTCAACTTCTTCATCGTTCAGCTGGCCCCGGGCGGGCCGGTCGATCAGATGATCGCGACTCTGACGGGCGAGGACGGGGGCGCGGCGACGCGTGTCGCGGGTGCAGGTGCCCCCCAGACCGCCGGCACGGAGATGACGCAATATGCCGGAGCGCAGGGGCTCGACCCGGCGCTGATCAAGGCAATCGAAGCGCAGTTTGGCTTCGACAAGCCGATCCACGAGCGCTACTTCATGATGTTGCGCGACTACCTCGCGCTCGACCTCGGGAACAGCTACTACCAGAACAGGCCTGTCCTCGACCTCATCACCGAACGCCTGCCGGTGTCGATCTCGCTTGGTCTCTGGTCGATGTTGCTGGTCTATGCCATTTCGATTCCGCTCGGAATCCGCAAGGCCATCCGGGACGGCACGCGTTTCGACGCGTGGACGAGTGGTGTCATCTTCGTCGGGTACGCGGTCCCGAGTTTCCTGTTCGCGATCTTCCTGATTGTGCTCCTGGCGGGCGGTTCCTACTTCGACCTGTTCCCGCTGAAGGGGCTGACGTCGACCAACTGGCAGGAATTGAGCGTGGTGGGCAAGGTGGCAGATTACTTCTGGCACCTCGCGTTGCCCGTCGCGGCGCTCACGATTGGAGGGTTCGCGACGTTGACCATGCTCACCAAGAACTCGTTTCTGGACGAGATCTCCAAACAGTACGTGCTCACCGCCCGCGCAAAAGGCATTAACCAGAAACGTGTGCTCTACGGGCACGTGTTTCGCAATGCGATGCTGATCGTGATCGCGGGCTTCCCGGCCGCGCTGATCGGCGTGCTCTTCACCGGGGCATTGCTGATCGAAGTGATCTTCTCGCTCGACGGCCTGGGGTTGCTCGGATTCGAGGCCGTGTTGCGCCGCGACTACCCGATCATGTTCGGCACACTCTTCTGCTTCACGTTTCTTGGCCTCGTGCTGACCCTGGTGGGAGACATCACCTACACGCTCGTCGATCCGCGTATCGACTTCGAGACGAGAGAGGCCTGATGGCGGCGGTCGCGCCCACGGATGGTTTCGTGCTGGACGACGCGGCGCCCCGGTGGCAGCTGTCGCCGCTCACCCGGCGGCGCTGGGCGAATTTCAAATCGAACCGGCGTGGCTATTACAGCCTGTGGATCGTCGGCAGCCTCATGCTGCTGTCGTTCTTCGCCGAACTGATCGCGAACGACAAGCCGCTGCTGCTCGGGTTCCGGGGTGACGTCTATGTGCCTGTGTTCGTGAGCTACCCCGAGACGACGTTCGGTGGCGTGTTCGAGACCGAGGCGCGCTACACCACCGAGGCCGTGCAGGAACTGATCGAGGCGGGTGACGGCTGGATGGTCTGGCCGATCATCCCCTACAGCTACGACACGATTGATCTCTACACGGAGGGTTCCGTGCCGGAGCCGCCCAGTACCCGGCACTGGCTTGGCACGGACGACGTCGCGAGGGACGTTGCCGCGCGCATCATCTACGGGTTCCGGCTGTCGATTCTGTTTGGCCTGGGGCTGACGTTCCTCTCGAGCATCATCGGGATCGCCGTCGGTGCGACCCAGGGTTATTTCGGCGGGCTGGTGGACCTGATTGGTCAGCGCTTCGTTGAGATCTGGGCCGGGCTGCCAACGCTCTTCGTCATCATCATTCTGACGAGCATGATCGAGCCGAACCCGATGGCTCTGCTGCTCATGCTCCTGGCCTTCAACTGGATGGCGCTCGTGGCCGTCGTGCGTGCCGAGTTTCTGCGCACCCGCAACTTCGACTACGTCAACGCCGCACGCGCCCTTGGCGAAACGGACTTCGTGATCATGTGGAAGTACGTCCTGCCGAATGCCATGGTCGCAACGCTGACGTTTCTGCCGTTCCTGCTGAACGGCTCGATCACCACGCTGACGTCCCTCGACTTTCTGGGTTTTGGATTGCCCACGGGGTATCCGTCGCTGGGCGAACTGCTGGCGCAGGGCAAGGCGAACATCCACGCGCCGTGGCTCGGGCTGTCAGGGTTCTTCACGTTGGCCATTATGCTGACGCTGCTCGTGTTCGTCGGTGAAGGCGTGCGCGACGCGTTCGACTCGCGGCGGTCGCTCGCATGACCGATCAGCCCCGTGACCGGATTCTCGAGATCGACGATCTCTCGGTTGCCTTTCGCGAGACGGAGGTAGTCCGCGGCGTCACTCTCCACGTCGATCGCGGTGAGACGTTGGCGATCGTCGGAGAGTCGGGGTCGGGCAAGTCGGTGACCGCGCTCTCGGTCATGCAGTTGCTGCCCTATGAGTATGCGTCCCACCCCACCGGTTCGATCCGGGTCGACGGTCGGGAAGTGGTCGGTCTCGATGAAGACGCGATGCTGGCGATCCGCGGGGATCGGGTCGGCATGGTCTTTCAGGAGCCGATGACATCGCTGAACCCGCTGCACCACATCGAGAAGCAGATTGCGGAAGTCCTGTATGTCCACCGCGGTATGGGGGTCGCAGAGGCCCGCGAGCGCGCGCTGGAACTGCTGACTCTGGTCGGGCTGCCGAGGCCTGAAGAACGACTACGTGCATTCCCCCACGAACTGTCCGGCGGGCAACGCCAGCGGGTCATGATCGCGATGGCCCTCGCGAACGAGCCGGACCTGCTCATTGCCGATGAACCCACGACCGCGCTCGATGTCACGATTCAGGCGCAGATTCTCGAACTGCTCGACGATCTGAAAAAGCGTCTCGACATGGCGCTGTTGCTCATCACCCACGATCTCGGGGTCGTGCGGAAGATGGCGGACCGGGTGGCCGTGATGAACGAAGGCGATCTGGTCGAGCAGGGCACCGCCGCCGCGATCTTCGGCGCGCCGCAGCACGAATACACCCGGCGCTTGCTCGCGGCAGAACCGAGCGGCGATCCGGTGCCGGCCGATCCGGCGGCGCCCGAGGTGATGCGGGCGGAAGACCTGTCGGTCCAGTTCAACCTTGCCAGGGGTTTCTTCGCGCGCAAATCGATCCTGAAGGCGGTGGATCAGGTGTCCGTCGTGATCCGCCGCGGTCAGACGCTTGGGATTGTCGGGGAGTCGGGTTCAGGCAAGACGACACTTGCGATGGCGCTGCTCCGGCTGATTGGCAGTGAAGGCAGCATCCTGCTGCAGGACGATGACCTTGGCGACGGCGACTCTGGGGGACACGAACGTTTCGGCATTGAGTTGCAGGGAATGAAGGCAGCCCGTCTGCGGGCCTTTCGCAAGGACATGCAGATCGTCTTTCAGGACCCCTACGGCAGCCTGCCGCCGCGCCTGTCGGTGAACCAGATCATCGAGGCGGGCCTCAAGATCCATCAGCCAGAACTGAGTGCCGTGGAACGTCGGAGCCAGGTCTCCGCGATGTTGGCCGAAGTGGGGCTCGAAGCGAGTGCGCAGGACCGGTACCCCCACGAGTTCTCAGGGGGACAGCGTCAACGCATCGCGATTGCCCGGGCGATCATCCTGCGCCCGCGCCTCGTCGTGCTCGACGAGCCCACTTCCGCGCTCGATCTGTCGGTGCAGGCGCAGATTGTCGATCTCCTGCGCGACCTGCAGCGGCGCCACCAGTTGGCGTACCTGTTCATCAGCCACGATCTCAAAGTGGTGCGCGCGCTGGCGCACGAACTGATCGTCATGAAGGACGGCGAGATCGTCGAGCGTGGCGAGGCGGCGCGTCTGTTCGAGGCGCCCGAAACGGATTACACGCGTGCGTTGATGGCGGCGGCATATGATCTGGCGTCGTCGGCATGAGGCCGCGCGTCGCGCCGCGGCAAATCTGTGACGTTGGGCGGTACGGCGCAAGTTGCGGTGAATGAGGCGGGCGGCGATTATCTGCCGTTTCAAACAGAGTCCGGCAGACGTTCATGACGACCGAGGTTCTTCTCTCCGCAGACGACCGCACCGGCGCGCTCGAAATTGGCGGCCTTGTCGCCAACCCTGACATGGCGGTGCCCGTTGGCCCGTCGGTCGGGAGTGACCGATGCTGCGTGGTGGATATCGCGTCAAGGCATCTGTCCCGCGAAGACGCCATGGCGGCCATGGCGTCCGTCGTCGAACGCCCGGCCGTCCATCGCGCACACAAGATGGATGCCGGGCTGCGCGGCAACTGGGCGTTCGAGATCGAGGTGCTGCTTCAGGCCGGGTACAAGGTCGCGGTCATCTGCGCATTTCCGGACGCCGGCAGGGTATGTCGCGACGGCACCGTCTATATCCACGGTCTGCCCGTTCTGGAGTCTGTGTTCGGCAACGATCCCCTCAATGCACCCGTCAGCAGCAAGCCCGCCGACGTGCTGGAACACTACGGCGTGACCGGCGACTGGGTGGTCTGGGACGCGAAAGACAACGAGGAGATGTTGCGCAACATCCGTCGCGCGGTCGATGAGGACCGAGTCGTGATTGGAGCGGCCGGGGCGATTGGCGCGCTCGCAATGGAGTTTCTGCCGGCCGCGCCGGCCACGACAATCGAGCTTCCGCGGCCCGCGGTTGTGCTGTGTGGGAGTCTGAACGAACTGAGTCGCCGTCAGATCGAGGCGCCTGGATTACCGGTTCAGACAATCGGTGACGGCGTCGACTTCTCGAACCCGGCGACGATTCTCGCAACGCCCTTGCCCGGCGGCGCCATTACGGACGACGAGGCGGTTGCCATGGCGGCCGACGCGGCGGCGATGCTTCGCGACCGTTGGGAGCAGATTGGAACGCTTATGGTGATTGGCGGCGACACCGTCGCGGCAATTGTCGGGGACGATCCGCTCGAGTGCCTTGGCACGGTGGAGCCCGGCATTCCNGCCTCGATGTACCGCGGGCTCACGCTNGTGACGAAGGGCGGCGGGATTGGTCANCCGGAATCGGTCNGCAACATTCTCGGCCGGACCCGCTGACGCCGTGCCGTCAGTCTCCTGGCGCCGGTGCGTTGGCGGGAGACGCCTCACCCTTGCTCGCGTACGAGCGTTTCACCGTGAAGTGCGCCAGGACTGCAAANGTGGTGCAGAGCAGCGCCCATGCGATNGCTTCGATTGCCTCGCCCCGTGACCAGTCAACTGAACCGTCCGGCAGCAGCAGCCCGCTCAGGGTCTGATACGGCACGACATAGTTGGTTGCGAAGAACACGGCGACGCTGATGCCGAACGCGGCAAGNAGCCAGGCGGCCCAGGTGGTGCGGAACGTGGCCTTNGGATCCCGTTCTTCTTCCGGGATGACGTGCAGGTTCTTGCGGAAGGTGCGCTCCTGTTCCGTCACTTCCCCCTGCCGGGAGAAGTAGATGATGACGATTACCGCGCTGACGCTGCCGATGATGATCGGGTGCAGATACACCGGCAGGNAAATCAGGCCGGCAATCTCCATCAGCCGCGGGATCACGTTGAAGGTGAAGCCGACGACCATGCCCCAGAACGCNGCTTTNGAGGTGATCTTGTCACTCCACACGCTCATGAACGCGACCGGACCCCAGGACGAGGCAAAGCTCGGGCCCACCACGTTGGTGATCAGNCAGATGCTGAGCGGCATGACGAGCGCAATGACCAATACCGTCAGGCCGACGCCAAGCATCATGAACCGACTGAAGCGCAGCATGGCCGCGTCGCTCGTGCTCTCTTTCCTGGGCAGAATGTCGTGGCTCAAGCTGAAGCCAACCAGGGACAGGAAGGTTGTTGCTGACGACAGCGCGGCCGCCATCAGACCAGCCAGGAGCAGCGCACCGAGCCACGTTGGCAGGATGTTCGTCGCGGCCCAGATCATCGTGCTTTCCATCGGTTCGATGTCGGGTTTTGAGAGGTTAACCGTCGCCGCNGTCGCATAGAGCCCAACCTGGATCGAGACGATCGTCACCGCGGCGATGCAGGCTGAGCGGATCACGACCTGCTCGTTGCGGGCGATCAGGTATCGGCTCGACTGCCAGGGGCTGACCGCGACGACCAGTCCCCACGCGAGACCGAGCACGATCTGCCAGATCGCCATCTCGGAAGGCGTCTTCCACTGCATCTCCGGTCCCGTCATGCCGTGCCAGGCCATGAGGTTCGGCTTCTCGTCGAGGGTGACGAGGCCCTCGAATGCCGTCGCCCACCCGCCGTGGTGATCGACGATGTAGATCAGTCCGAACAGGGTGACCGTAGCGAAGAGGAAGAACATCATCGTGTCTGTCAGCACNACGCCTTTCGAACCGGAGTAGATNGTNAAGGCGGTATAGCTGGCCCAGGCGATNAGCAGCGCCTGGGTGTAAGAGAGCGCCGTCAGGTCAGAGAGGATCACCGCAGCACCCTGTGTGACCGCAAGCAGGTAGCCGCCGAGCCCCAGCACGATCGTCAGGCCGGCAACAATCTGCACGCGCCGGTCGAAACGTTGCCCGAGAAAGTCTGCAACGGTGATTGCCCGGCTGCGGCGCAGGTAGCGGCCAAAGAACAGCGCACCGTAGATGTAGCCCATGACCATCACNGGCGGGAACAGCATCCAGGGCCCGGCCCAGTGAGTGTAGGCCATGCCGGTTTCGGCGAGGAACGTGTTGGTACTGAGTAAGCTTGCCGTCAGCGTGCCGACAATCAGGACGGTGGGTGCCTGCCGGCCCGCTACGAAATAGTCGTCGATGCCTTTGACCCGGCGCCCGGCGTAGTTGCCCACGAGGATNTAGAGGATCACGCTGATCGCGATCGCGATCGAGTAGATGTCCATTGTTTGGTCTTGTTCTCGGTGCGAGCGCATGATGGCACATCCGTGCGTGGCACACTGCCGGTCACGACCACCGGTCCGCATTCGTCCGGAGCGCGCACTTCTGCCGCGCCAAATCGCCTGGTGCCGTGCCGGGAACGAGCGTTTGCCCAGCTCGGCATTGCATGGATACCAGGATCCGGACCTGAACCGGTCGTCATCGAACGGGGCGTTGGGGTATCGTGCGTTCTCCTGATCGCGCGTGCCCAATGCACGCCGTGATGCGGTCCTCCCCGGGCCGCAGGGACAGACAACAGCGAACAACGGAGCCGCACGATGAAGCTATACGACAACACTCACGCACCCAATCCGCGCCGTGTGCGCATGTTCATGGCCGAGAAAGGCGTCTCGTGCGAGAACCAACAGGTCGACATCGTCGCCGGCGAAAACCTCAAGGATGATTTCCTTGCCGTGAATCCGCGCGGCATGCTCCCGACGCTGGTCCTCGACGACGGTTCGGTGCTGGACGAGACGATTGCCATCTGCCGATACATCGAGGAAAGCAACCCCGGGAATCCTCTGATGGGAACCGACGCGGCTTCCAAAGCCCACATCGAGGCGCGCCAGCGTCATATGGAATGGGACGGACTGATCCCGGCCATGGACGCCTTTCGCAATGCCTTTCCGGGGTTCAGTGAACGCGGTCTCGGTGGCAACGTGGGGACGGTCAACGCCATCCCGGATCTCGCTGCACGCGGCAAGGCGATGCTTGCCCGTTTCTACGCGAACCTCGACGCACACCTGGCGGACAACCAGTTTGTCGCAGGCGACAGNTTCAGTGTTGCGGACATCACCGCGCTCTGCACGATCGACTTTGCCTCAACCGCCGCGCGCACGCCGGTTCCGGAAGAGTGCACAAACGTAGCGCGGTGGCATGCCGAGGTGTCGTCGAGAGACAGCGCCAAGGCGTGAAGCCTCGTGTGGGCGGGCAACGCCTCCGCGTTCGCCTCATGACTGGGGGCTGANTTGTNGGCCATGAAGGTGCTCGTCCTGTCGCGCAACGCTGATGATTATCGGCAGTTGCTGGCGCCAGCGCCCGGTCTGTCGGTTGAGTACAGTACGTCGCCGACGGGCCTGTCCGGCCCGGTCGACATTTTGCTGGCCGAGCCGGACTACGCCGCCGCGTATGTGTCATCCGGTCTGGATGTCAGCTGGATTCAGTCCACCTGGGCCGGCGTGCGCCCCATCGTGGAGGCGTTGGCAATTGCCGACGCAGCCCCGATCGTCACGGGCGTGAAAGGGATCTTTGGGCTGCAGATCGCCGAGTACGTCCTGGCGTTCCTGCTGCGTGAAGTCCGCCGGTCCGCGTTGTTCGAACGACAGCAGACAGACGGGGTGTGGGAGGAGGTCTGGCCCGGCACGCTCAAGGGCAGGACCGCCGTGATTCTCGGCATGGGCTCGATCGGCAGCGAACTGGCACGCGCGCTCCGTGTGTTCGGGGTGCGCTGCGTTGGCGTGTCACGCAGTGGCAGTCCGGTCGCGGCGTTCGATGAGACTTTTGCGTTCCCGATGTGTCGCGAGGCGGTGGCCGAAGCCGATATTGTCGTATCGACTCTGCCGGACACGGCGGAGACCGAAGGCCTGATCGACAGGGCGATGCTGGGTTCGATGGGCGGGGGCAGCACGCTCGTCAACGTTGGGCGTGGCAGCAATGTCGATGAAGCCGCGTTGGCGGACGTCATGGCGCAAACTCCAACGCGGAGGGCGCTGCTCGATGTGTTTGCGGTGGAACCGCTGCCGCAAGACAGCCCGCTGTGGCGCTTGCCGAACGTGACGATCACGCCGCACGTTGCGGCGGTCAGCCACCCGCATGAGATTGCGGGGATTTTTGCGACGAACTGCACCCACTTCCTGAAGGGAGCACCGCTCGACTTCGTTGTGGATCTTCAACTCGGATACTGACGTCCCGGGCACGGTCTGGGTCCACCCCGGGTGTCCGGAGGTTGCTGTGCGGTGGCGCGGTCAGCAAGGGTTCGACCGGCGGCACGACGCCCGACGCGATGTTGATGAGGGAGGTCGTTAAATCCCGACGGTCAACCAAGCATGCCGGCCAGCTGTTTTCTCGCGGCATGCAATCGCGACCACACGGTCCCCTCGGGAATGCCCAGCACCTCGGCGGCCTGTGCGTGGGAGAAGCCCTCAAGGGTGACAAGCACCAGCACGGTACGCCGGGCGAGCGGCAGTGCCGCGATGGCCCGTTCCACGGCGTCACGCTCGACGTGCTGCTCCGCGCGATCCGGAGCGACGGCAGGCTGTGCGTGTTGGGATCCGCGATCGCGCGCCCGACGCGCCAGATGCCTGCCGGCCACCCGCATGGTGATCCGGTAGAGCCAGGTGGTCAGGTGTGCGTCGCCGCGGAACGTCGGAAGAGCGAGGATCACGCCGACAAACACATCCTGGGCGATGTCCTCGGCGAGTGCCGGGTCACCCGTGAGGCGACGCGCAAGACGGAAGACGTCCTGACGATGGTCCGCAAACACCTGTTCCGGGGTGAGGGTCGCAGTCATTCCGCAAGCAATGCGAGTTCAGCCCGCAGTATCGGAATCTCCACCATCCACGTGTAGGCGACGCCCGCGATCAGCACGGCAGTCGGCGCAAGCAGAAGCAGGGGCGCGGGACCTGCCAACGCACCCGTTGCGAGAAGCCCCAGAGCGACGAGCGACTCCAGACCCACCAGAACGCTGACCCACTTCACAACCGCGATCCGGATCGACAGTTCCCGGCGCCATGCCCGCAGGAATTCGCTCGACCGCGCCAGACGGTTCGCGCGTCGGGCAACGCGCGACGACCAAACGGCGACGACCGTGCTGCCCACGAACCAGCAGATGAGAATCAGCAGACCCGAGTCCCAACCGGAACGAAGCAGCCAGAAAAACGCGGTGAGGGATGTCACTGCTCCGGCGAGGGCGTAGGCCGTCGTGCGCCTCTCCCGGCTTGCCCGGGCGTGCAGTGCGCCGAATGCTTCACCCGGATCAGCGACTGCTTCGGCTGATTCCAGACGTTCCAGCAGTCCGCGTGCGCGCTCCGCCAACACCCGGTAGTCACGGCAGTCGGGACACGTGTCGAGATGGTCAGCGAGTGCAGGATCCGTCGAGTCCGCGTCGATCAACCTGCGGGATTGTTCACATTCCATTGGCAGGACCGTCCGGTCATTGTGTGGCCATTTGAGTATTAGTACCGTGAGACGGCAAATCCTTCATCGGGAATTCACGAAGCCGTGGCTACACCCGAGGGTAAGGTATCGGCCCCGCTGTCGCGTCTGTGACAACGAGTGACACGCATCAGCCAGCGGGCGTGGGTTGAGAGCGGGTAGAAAGAGGGTTGAGCGGTCACGAACGGTGTGTATGGTGAACCACAGGGCCTTTTCGCATTGCACGTTGCGCGACGGCACCCGAACACGCCGAAGCGGCAACCCGGGCCCTTTTCCAGGACAGTCGAAAACGAGGTTGTTATGGGCGCCGCACCCACGAGCACGGAAGACATCGGACTCGACATGTTCGATGCCGAAGCCATTGCGCGACCGCACCGGTTCTACGCACTGTTACGCGAGCAGGCTCCGGTCGTGTGGTCGGAACAGGCCCGGTCCTGGATCCTGACGCGCTACGAGGACGTGAAGCGCGTGCTGAGGGATCACGAGACCTTCTCCAGTGTCCGCAGCGAGGAACGCCGGATCGGTCGGAAAAGCGGCTTGCTCCCCGAGCAGGTTGCACCGCCTGGTACCCCGAACATGCTCGGCGCCGATCGACCTGATCACACCCGCCTGCGGGTGGTGCTGCGGCAGGACTTCATCCCGAGCCGGATCGGGCGCTGGCAGTCGCGCATCGAAGCCGTCTGCGATCAGACCGTACGCGGTGTGGCGGGACGGGACAGCTACGACGTGGTGAAAGGGGTTGCCGAGCCGCTCCCCGTCACGGTCATTGCCGAGCTGCTCGGGATCCCTTCGGAGCTTGGCGTGCAGTTCAAGCGATGGTCCGACGCCGCGATCGAGCCCGTGGCGCCAAATGCGACCGATGACGACGTCCGGGCCAGGAATGCGCTGATCACCGAGTTTCGCGACTACCTGACCGACCGGATCGAGGAACGCCGGGTGGCTCCGACAGAGGACCTGATCGGGCGCCTGGTGGCTGCCGAGGGTGAGGGTGAACTGAATCAGGCAGAGGTGCTGTCGGCGGTGAATCTGCTGCTGCTTGCCGGCAATGAGACCACCACGAACCTCATTTCGAACGCGGTGCTTGCCCTCGCGACCCAGCCCGAAAAACAGGCGCAACTCCGCGAACGGCCGGACCTCATCGATCCTGCGGTCGAAGAGTTCCTGCGTTACGACGGTTCCGTTCAGTACACCTCAAGAACCGTGACGAAGCCGGTCTCCTTCCACGGCCAGACAGTCGCGGCGGGCGAAGCGGTGATTGTCGTGTTGGCGTCAGCCAACCGCGACCCCAGGGTGTTCGAGCGCCCCGACGAGTTGGATTTCGAGCGGCCGCGGTCGCCGAACAAGCACATCGGTTTCGGTGACTGGATTCACATCTGCCTCGGTCAGTTTCTCGCGCGCATCGAAACCCGCGCGGCCTTGCGCGCGCTGCTTGGGGAGTTCGATGACTTCGAACTCGCCATCCCGGAGGACGACATCCCGTATCGCCCGAACTTCAACCTGCGCGGGCCGCGTTACCTGCCCATTCGCGAACGACAGGTTTGAAGGAATGAGCGGGCAGGGCGCTCGCTACAATGAGGAAGATCGTGGCGACTGCGCCATCGAGTGGGGAGGCAACAGGCCTCTACCCCGGTGCGCGCCGCCTCAGCCCGGGCGACCTCCGCGCGGGACGCTTCTCAGCCTGCCGTCGTGTCCGTTCATGAGGCGTTCGGCGTCTGCGGGCCGGCCGCTCCTGAAACATGCCGCGATCAGCGTGTTGGTGACGAGATCGCGCTGGGCCCGGCTGCCGCCGATCCTGACGACCTGGTCCAGGACTGGTTGCAGGGTGTCGATGACGCTTGCCCAACGCCCGCGCGCGAAGTCTCGAAACGCGCGCGCGAGTGTGGCCGCGACGGTTCCGGCAGGTAGCTTGCCTGCTTCACCCCGGGTCACGAGTTCTTCGAGGTCAGCTTCGAATGTCTCCCAGTCGCCCAGCGCGGCCGCCGCGAGTGTGTAGTGCGCGTCCACGAAGACGCCGGGACGGGGGAATCGCTGTCGCTGGTAGTCGAGCAACGTCGCCCAGCGCTTGCGGTCGACTTCGACGCCCGCAAGCTGGGCGCGCCACATGAGTGCCAGCCCGTCGGTCAGAACGTTGATCGGAGGGCTCTGCCCTGACGACCCTGGCGCACAGTGTGAATCGTAGGTGGACCACAGCGTGTCGCCGTCTTCCCGCGCCAGGTGGAGCAGGCACAGGTGCCACCAGAGATGACATCGCATGGGCCCGTCGTCAGGGTAGGTCGGTAACCAGTCCGCGAGGTAGTCCACGGCAGTCGCATCGTCGCCGCCCTCGTACAGGGCGTGTGCGTAGACATGGACCCCGTGCCCGTTGTCGGGTTTCTGGCGAAGGGCCCGCTCAACGAGTTCGCGCCCGCGTTCGTGTTCGCCCACCTCGATCAGTGCGAAGGCGTACACGGTGGCGAACCACCAGTCGTCGCCGTACTCTGCTTGTAACGGCTCCAGCAAGGCGAGCTGTTCATGCTCCCGGTCCTGTCGCCCGCTGAAGCCGATGAGCCCGAAGACGCTGGAAGCAGGCGAAAGCGCCATCACGTCGAGCGGATGCGTCCGGACGTGTTCCGAGATCAGGGTCAGCGCCTGCTGGCCTTGCCCGCCGAGGAGGCGTTCGTAGATGCGGACGTGCTGGCACTCTCGCGGAGTCGCGCCGCGCACCCGCTCTGACGCCCGTTCGATGGCCTGTCTCGCTTCGGTCATGCGTCCGTAAAACTGATGCTGACGGGCCACCGCGGCATGTGCCAGGGCAAAGTCCGGGTCTGCCTGAAGTGCTGCATCAAGCTGTGAATCGGCCCGGGGGTCTGCGCACAACATCGAATCGACTGCCGCGACGTAGGCGTCGCGGGCGTCGGCGGAGGCGGTACTGATCGGGAGTCCGTAGCGGTCCTGGAGCATCGTGTAATGCCTTACTGGGTCGAGCGGGGAGTCTGCGGTCTGCGTCGACATCTGCCAAGTGATTCGGCGTTCGGGATTCGGGACATCCAGCCCTATCCATTGATGAGTGATTGCGATGCCGGCTGATGGCGCTGCTCCGGCAGCTACAACTGCAGGTGTCCAAGGCGAACGGTCAGGGTCAGGGTCAGGGCCTCGGCACCAGGCGGGTAGCAAACTGAGTCTCTTCAACGTGATGGTTCAACCGTATGTGGACGTCGATGTGCTCCGGCTTCTCGCGAAGCATCCAGTTGAGGACCTTCGCATTCGCCGTGACGGGATCGCTATATCGACGGTGCCGTCTTAAACCGGAAGCGTGACACCCCGATTTGTTGCGCGTGGCGGGATAGACCGGATCGCCGAGGGTGAGACCGTGGACTTCAGCGACTTCGACGGTCGTCGGAATGAATCCATCGGGCAGATGGCTCGGAGTAAATGTGGAAGCCGTCAGCGAGTTCAAAACGCACATAGAGCGTGATCGCATATTCCAGCCGAAGCGTCGGATCGGAAAGGAACGCCCGGAAGCCGATTCGTTCACTCTGCCAGCTCTGTTCGGACGCGGCCTCGGGCCTCAGGACGGCGCCAAGCGCGGAGTTGAGTACCATGCCGGTCGAGTTGCGCGTGGTGTAACTCCGATTGAAATACTCCTCGCGGACGATGCCGGCGGTGTCGACGATGTAAATGCCGGGGACGGGAATCCCATGAAAACTGCGTCCGCTGCTAGTTCGAATCGGATGATCGGGCTCGACCAGCGTTTTCAGTATGACAAACCGTTTGATCGTTGCCGAGTCCGCGGTCGAGAGCAGGTGATGGCTGATGCCGAACTCGTCGACAAACCTGCAGTGTTCCTCGGGCGTGTCGTAACTGACCGCGTAGGGTTCAATGTGGTGGTCCCGAAGTTCGTCGATCCTGCGCTGCAGCTGCACGAGCTGCGTGCGGCAGTTAGGGTCACCGCATCGCGAGCAGAAAAAGAGGACAACTGCGCTGCCGCGCCGTTTCCTCCAATGAAAATTGATCTGATCAGCCGAGCTGATTGAACAGTCGGATATCGGGGCGGTGTTCGCCGACGTCGGGTCCGGTCGGGAAGCTGTTCGTG
>PBVL01000047.1 GCA_002728675.1 Gammaproteobacteria bacterium | reverse complement strand
CTGCCCGGTTGCCCGGGGTGACGTTTTCCGGCACTTCGTGGTCAACGGCAGGCAGGCTGCGGAGGAAAGCGACGAGCGCCATGGCATCACCAGAGGTCATCTTCTGGTAACCGGGCCAGGGCATGACCGGAAGCTGCCGACGGCCGTGATTGTCCACCCCTGACCGGATGATCCGGGCAAGTTCACCGTCGGTCCAGGCCGCGATGCCGGTCGCGTGGGGCGTGATGTTGGCGGGGTAGACGATGCCCGGCCGCTTGTTCTCCATAGGATTGGAGTAGACGACGCTGGAGATCGGGCGTGCATTCCTGGACGACGTTCGCAGCGTCGACACGCGCTATGTTGGCCGGTTGAGGCGTGCGCTGCTCGTGTTTCATGCGCCGCTCGATCGGACGGTCGACATTGATCAGGCCGAGGCGCTGTTTCACGCGGCAAAACACCCCAAGAGCTTCGTGAGTCTCGACAAGAGCGATCATCTGCTGTCCAACAAGGCGGACGTGGAGTTCGTCGCGTCGACGATCGCGGGCTGGTTGCCGCGCCAACTGGAACGGAGTGACCCTGTATCCCGGTGGGAGTCGCCCGCCGCACCAGGCGAAGTGGTCGTCGATGAGCTGAACCGCGCATTTGCGAGACGGGTGTTCACCGCGACGCACGAGTGGATCGCCGACGAACCGCTGCACGTGGGGGCGGACCTTGGGCCTGATCCCTACGCGCAGCTGCTCGCCGCGCTCGGTACCTGTACTTCCATGACCATCCGGGTGGTGGCGAACCGTAAGGGTGTGGCGCTGGACCATGTTCGCGTGCGTTTGCGACATCACTGGGAACACGTGGAGGACTGCGAGACGTGCGAAGGGGATGGTGCCCGGACCGTCGACGTCATCGAGGCGTGAGTTGTCGTTCGAAGGCGCGCTGAGCGAGGCTGATCGCGGGATGCTGGTCCGTATCGCCGATCGTTGCCCCGTGCACCGCACACTCGAAGGCGCGCTTGCGGTTCGCACGCAGGTCGTCTGAAGCCGGTCTGCCCGGCGACCAGCTGCGCGCCTGGCACGTATGTCCTTGCGGGCGCAGTGCGCCATGAGCGAAAGGGCACCTCCTGTACGGTTCGTCGCCCTTTTGCGTGGCTTTGGCACGGACGTGTCGCTGCGGTGACACATTTGAGCGGCAGGTGTGACGCGAACGTGTCACTCACGACGCGGTCCGCAACGTCCGTGCAGTACGCCGACTGATTTAACTTATTGATAAATAAGGAAACGGTCTGGTTGGTACGTCTGATGCGTCAACGTTAGGTGACTGCAGACGAGGAACGTCAAGCGAGGGCAGGCAAATGTCGATCAAGGAACTGCAAACAGGAATGTTCAGCCTATCCGCCGCGGGCATAGACCCGGGGATTCCGATCGCCCGCAGGCCGGTCTCCGATCTGCCAGCGGTGGGTCCGGAAGCGGCGACCGAGCAGGCAGAGTGCCTGCGCTCGGAGCTCGCGGGGCTGCTTGGGCCGACCAAGGTGCGGCTGTCGCACAACGTCGCGCGTCGCTGTGAGGCGATTGCGGCGCAGCTTCCGCTGGACGCGGCGAGTGTGGCGAGACTGACCCTGGCCGCACACGTGCACCGGGCGGGCGAACTGTGCCTCCCGGCATCATTGACCCGGAAGTGCTTCCTCGACATGAGCACACGGGAGCTGGCGGTGTACTCGCAATATCCTCTCTTCAGCACGCTGTTCCTGACTGAAGGGCGCCCCGGGAACCCCTTCTTCGATCTGATGCTCTCGCATCGGGAGTACGTGTCGGGTGCCGGGTTTCCGCTTGGCAAAGACGCTCGTCGGGCGCCGCTGGAGGCACGGGTGCTCTGCATTGCGACCGAGTACGAAGAACTCATGATGCATCGTGGTGGCACTCCGGAAGAGGAGGACACGATTCTCCGGTTCATGATGAGCAATCTCGCCTGCCGCTACCAACCCGAACTCGTAGAGCGCCTGCTCGCGACCGTGGCGGACGACAACGGGCGGCACTGAAGCACACGCGGCAGGCCTGGGTCTGGACGGCGCGCGCTCGTCGCGCCAGACTCCGCTCTCCGTCCGGACAGGACATCCGCGTGGACGAGCAAGAACCAGGCTTTGCGCAATCGGTCGAGACCGCGCTGGCGACAACCCGATCTGTCAGGCGCAGGCTGGATCTCGAACGGCCCATCCCGCGCGCCGAGTTGCTTCGGTGTATCGACGTCGCCGTGCAGGCACCGGTCAGCATGGCCGGCGAGAACTGGCGATTCCTAATCGTGACCGAGTCCGGGCCGAGGGATGCGATCGCGGGAGTCTACGGCGGAATTCTCGAGGAACTGATGCTTGCGCGGGGCGAGGAGATGCCGGCCAAGCACGTGGCGCTTACCGAAAACCTGCGCCGGATGCCGGCCATGATCTTTGTCTGTGCCCTCGGTCGTCCCCGATCCGCGGAGGCGGCTGCCCAGCTCGCCTGGTATGGGTCGATCCTTCCGGCCGCCTGGTCCCTGATGGTGTCGCTCCGGGCCCGGGGGATTGGCTCGACGTGGACGACGCTGCTGGCAAGTCGCGTCGATGAGGTCAGGGCCTTGCTCGGAATGCCGGATGACGTTCAGCCGACCGTGATGCTGCCGTGCGCCTATACGAAAGGCGCCGTCCTGCGCCGGGCCGACCGCGCGTCCGCCAGTTCGGTCACGTTCCTTGACGCTTGGGGCGCTCCGGTCTGAGCAACGCCGTCGGCGGGTTCGACGGGCTCCGGTTGGACCAGCAGGGTTTGAAGCCAGGTAGCCGGTCGGACATTCGTCGCCATTCCAGGCGCAGCATGCTGCCTTGAACCGCACGGGCCATTCACCCAGCCCCCTCATCCGGGACGAACCGGTCTTTGCTTTGGAACGCCATCGTCGACCCGCCGCGGCCATCGGGCGCACCACCGACNCGGCCTCTNACCGAANATAATTAAANNAAATAANAAACATAAAAAAATTNAAAAAATTAACTATAGNTCGNAAANTTCTCTCGGGTTCATGAAGGACATCNCGATGGAACAGACCAATCCCGTGGCCCGCGTGCGGGCCATGCAGGNGGCGGGCCGCATTTCGGCGGCGGATGCGGAGGCGCTCATTGCATCGATCGAGGCGCGTTTGGTGGCGGACGCAGGTTCTGCTCAGGCCGGTGCAGACAACGCTCAGGAGACCGACCGGACCAACGATCGGGCAGAAGCGTCAGACAGGGGCCCGGAGACCGACGGCGAGGCGTCAATGCGGGTCCGTGTCGTGGTCAACGGAGATGAAGACGGCGAAGATGAGAGTTGGGAGGAAGTTCACGAGCATCGACGCAGTCATCGCGGCAGTCGACGGCGCGGCGAACGGCGGCGCTCCGGGCGGGGGCGCGGTGATCCAGGCGAGTGGGTTGGCGAGTTCATCAGGGAGGCGATGGAGGGTGCCCTGCAAGGCAGTGGTGGCGATATTCGCGGGGCAATCGACGAAGTCCTCGGCGAGAGTGGGCGGGAAGTCCTGCGCGATGCCTTCGAAGGTGCCTTCAGGGGCGAGCACCAGGGCAGCAAGCGGAACGAACGCGGTGCGCGCCGGAGCAAATCGGAGGGAGGTGCGAAGGGTGTCTGGCGTGAGAACAACGCCGTAAGGTTCTCCCACTTCGAGGAACCCGAAGGGCACGACAACGAGATTCACGGCAACGACATTGTTGTGAGCCACGGCACCGGATTGACCATGGAGCGATCAAGATTCATGGACAACCAGATTCGGGGCGGTCACATGTCCGGACTGTCGCTCGAGGACTCGGCCTTCATGGACTGCCAGGTCAACGGTGCCTCGGTGACGCGGACGAGCCTCAATCAATCCACTATTGTCGATACCCGCTTCAACGGTGCCGGACTGAACAATGTGGAACTGCGCCATGCGCGGATTGCGGACGGACGCTGGAATGGCGGACAGGCCAAGGACGTCACGGTTGCCAACAGCGAGATTCTCGCGACCACGCTGAACGGCGGACGGCTCTGGGGTGTTCAGATCAGTGACGCGTCCCGTCTGGTGGACGTCAAGCTGAACGGGGCTTCCCTGCGGCGTGTCTCGATGATCCGCACGCAGCTCAGTGACGTCGTACTGAGTGGGCAGGACTTCAGGGACGCGGTGTTCGAAGACGTCGTCTGGACCGACGTGGTCATGAAACAGCAGGGTCAGCAGGGGGCCTGGCGAGTCGAAAACCTGACTGCAAGAAACTTCAGGGCGTCCGATGTGCTGTTCGAGAACTGCCGGTTCGGCGACACGCTGTTCGCCGACTGCGACATCTCCAATCTGCATTTTGTCGATGTCGACTTTCGGGCCATGGAACTGACCCGGGCTGAGCAGTTTGCCGGTCTTGCGGAGGAAGGTGATGACTGATCTGAATCTCGCGCTGGCATGTCCCGCCTGCGCCTCGGCAATGGATGTCGGGGCCCTGGTCTGTGCCTGTGGCGTTCGCGTTGAAGGACAGTTCGAGACCAACGAGTTTGCGGCTCTGGCGACCGACGACCTGCATCTGCTGCGGGTATTCGTCATGTGCGAAGGCCGCATACGGGATATGGAAGCAGCACTTGGTGTCAGCTATCCGACGGTCAAGGCGAAGATCAGGGCGTTGAAGCAAACCCTGAAGATGGACGGCATCGAAACCCCTGGTTCGGAGGACGACATCGACGGGATTCTGGATCTCCTGGAGCAGGGTGAACTCTCGGCGGATGACGCGATCAGCCGACTTCGAGACGAGTAGTCCGGGGCTCAGGGCGCGGACGGCGGCGCCTGGACTTCGGCTTCGAGTCGCAGGACGTCCTCCGCGCGCCAGGCGAGCGGACCCATCGGGGCGGCATTGCTTGGCACGGTGACTCGGGTTCGGTCCTCGAACAGACGTTCACTGCCGTGGTGGTTGCGCACGCTGATGCTGCGGCCGCCGCGCATCCCGACGTGCACGAAACGGGGGCGTTCGATGATCTCGCCAAGCAACCGGGCTTCGCGCATCCGCAGCGTCGCGAGTGGGGTGACCATCTCGAAGCGGGATCGCCAGCCACGACTGGTTGCGCCCGAGCGCAGGTCGACGCTGCCCGTGTTCCAGGTCACCGTCGTGCGTGGGGCCAGCAGGCCGCGCCGAGGCTGATAGCGTTTCAGCACCAGGCGTGCATCGCCGCCGAGTTCGATGGATGTACCGTCATCCAGGATCACCCGCATCCTCGAACGCGTATCGGTTTCGAGCACGTCTCCAAGGCGGACGCGTGACTGCTCGTCGGCGAGGTAGCGCGCGCCGTCCCGGCCAATCTCGGGTAACCCCGCAACGCGGGTTACCACGCCGACCGGCGTTCCCTGTTCGAGGCTTGCGCAGCCCAGTTGCAGCAACAGTGCGGTCGTACAGAGAATCCTGAGCATCAGGAGATCATCTCAGACGGCGCGGATCAGCGTTGTACGGTTGGAGGTTGGCCAACGGCATCGAGGTTTTCCCACTCGACAGCCTCTTTGGTGCCGTCGATACGGTACATCCGCTTGCGGATTGACGGGTAGTCGCAGACGTCGATGGCGTTGCGCTGTCCGCACATCAGGTAGACGAGATCGACGTCGAACGGGTTCGTCAGCATGTGGGGCACGGACGGAGCGGTGAAGCCCATGAAGTCTCCGGGGCCCACCTCGCGTTTGTCATCGCCGAGCGTCGCGATGCCGCGTCCTTCGAGGATGTACAGAAACTCTTCGTCCTGATGGTGGAAGTGCAGTTGCGTCGAGTCGTGCCCTGGCTCCAGTCGCACGAGGTGTACGCCCAGTTTTGACATCCCGACGAGGTCGCCCAACGAGCGCGTGTGTCGTACGGCATTGTCGTTGAACTGATGTACGTGGCGGCGTTCTTCGAGCGTTTCCACCGCGGCCGCGGTCAGCAGGGGGTCAGGACTGTCCACTGTGCCTACCGGCGACGCCGACCGCCGCCGCCTCCTCTGCCGCCTCCCGGACGGCCGGAGCGGCCGCCGCCGCGTCCTCCGCCGCCTCCCGGTCGCCTGCGACGATCCGGCCGGCGCGCCTCAGCGCTCAGTGGGGCCGGTTCCATGAGATCTTCGGGCGGTTGTTCGCACTTCAGAGGCTCGCCGAGGAGACGTTCGATTTCGGGCAGCATGAATGACTCGTACTCGCAGGCGAGAGAGATCGAAGTGCCGTCTGCACCGGCCCGCCCGGTGCGTCCGATGCGGTGCACGTAGTCCTCGGGGTCTTCGGGCAGGTTGTAGTTGATCACATGGCTGACGTCGTCCACGTGGATGCCGCGACCCGCGACGTCCGTTGCGACCAGTACCTTGATCTCGCCTGACTTGAACGCATCCAGCGTCTTGATGCGTTTGCGTTGCTGGACCTCTCCGGACAGCAGACCGGTTTTCACGCCGACCCGCGACAGCAGTGATTCAAGGTGCCGGGTCTCGTCGCGTCGATTCACGAACACGATTGCGCGCTCGAGGTCCTTCAGGATGTTGTAGAGGACGTCGAATTTGTGATCTTCGCTCGTCAGGTACACCAGTTGCTCAACGGTATCGACCGCGACGCTCTCTGGTTCGATCACAACCTTGTGCGGGTTGCTGGTCCAGCTTTCGGCAAGCTGGCGGATGTCGTAGTTGAACGTCGCGGAGAAGAGCTGAGTCTGGCGCTTGTCCTTGTAGGGCGTCCGCCGAATGATGGCCTTCACGTCGGGGATGAAACCCATGCTGAGCATGCGGTCGGCTTCGTCCAGCACGAGGTGCTCCACCTTGCTGAGGTCGACCACGCCCTGCCGACAGAAGTCGAGCAGGCGGCCCGGCGTTGCCGCGATCAGATCGACCGGACCCTGGCACTGGCGGCGCTGCCGGTCGTAGTCGATCCCGCCGACCAGCGTCACGATCGACAGGTCGGTGAACCAGGCAAGGTCCTCCGCATCGCTCGCGATCTGCATGACGAGTTCGCGGGTGGGCGCAATGATCAGCGCGAATGGGGTCCCGTCTCCTCGTGGCGAATCTTCGGGGTTCTCGAGGTGATATGTGATGAGGGTCAGCAGAAATGCCGCGGTCTTACCGGTCCCCGTCTGGGCCTGGGCAATGATGTCATGGCCGTCCAGCGCGTGAGGCAGCACCTCACGTTGCACCGGGGTACACGCATCGAAGCCCAGCCGTGCGATGCCGCGATTGACGGTGTCCGGCAGTTCGAGTTTTGCGAACTCGCTGTCGAAGTCGAACGGGCCTTCCGCGGGGACGGTCTCGCTGTTCGTATCATCGGCCTCCGGTGCGGTCCCACGGTCCTCGTTGCGCTGACCGGGTGCGTCTTCGCTCTTCCGCCGGTTCTTGCCGCCACGCTTGCGTTTGCGCGGCTTGCTTGCCTCGCCGGCTTCCCGCTGGGGGCCCGCCTCGTTGTCCCCGCCAGCGGGGCTGGTCTCATCCGGTGTCGGTGCGGCGTTCTTGCCGAACAGTTTTTGCATGAACTTCATGATCGGGAGCCCATTTGGTGGGTCGCCGTCGCAAGTTCGACGCATACCACTAGTACGTCGAGCGCTGCCGACAGGTCCTCGAGAGGAGGGAAGGTTGGTGCAATCCGAATGTTCTCGTCGTTCGGATCGTGGCCACCCGGGAAGGTGGCTCCCGCCGGCGTCAGTTTGACGCCAACGTCTGCCGCCAGTTTCACGATCTCGCTGGCGAGGCCCGGTCGTACGTCGAGGGACACGAAATAGCCCCCGTCGGGTTGTGTCCAGGTCGCAATGCCCTTGTCGCCAAGCGCGGCCTGGAGTTTTGCTTCGACCAGTTCGAATTTCGGAGCGATGAGGGCCCGGTGTTGCTGCATCAGACTGGCAATCGCTGCGTCATCCGGCAGGAACTTCGCGTGGCGTAACTGATTCACCTTGTCGAACCCGATGACGGATGCCGTGAGATAGTCCTCGAATCCGTTGAGGTTGGCTTCGCTTGCGGCGAGGAAGGCAACGCCAGCCCCGGCAAACGTGATCTTCGAAGTCGAGGCGAACATCACGACGTTGTCCGCTGTCCCTGCCGCTCTCGCGAGTTTCAGCAGGTTCGCGAGGGGCGCCGCCTGACCGGTCAGCGTATGGACGGCATACGCGTTGTCCCAGAAGATCGTGAAGCCGGGTCCGGCAATCTTCGGCAGGCGGGCAAACCGCTCCACGGTGGCATCGCTGTAGGTATGCCCGGTGGGATTGGAGTACTTCGGGATGCACCACATGCCCTTGATGGAGGGGTCCGCCTGAACCAGTGCTTCGACAGCATCCATGTCGGGTCCGTCAGCCGTGAATCCGACGTTGACCATCCCGATGTCGAAGTGATCGCAGACCGTGAAGTGGCGGTCGTAGCCCGGGACCGGGCAGATGAACCTGACGGGATCCGAAGCAGTGGTGCGCCATCCCGGTGCGCCCGCTGGCCCCGACTCCAGCCGGTAGTTCACGAAGTGGTACATCAGATTCAGGCTGCTGTTACCACCGGCGAGCACGGCGGCCGGTTCGATGTCGAGGAGACGCCCGCCAAGGGCGCGGGCCTCGGGGATGCCGAGGATGCCGCCGTAGTTCCGAACGTCGGTACCGTCCTGCAGGATGTAGCTGTCCAGGATGCCGTCGAGCGCGTTCGACAGGTCCAGTTGGTCCGCGGCCGGTTTTCCCCGCGTGAGGTCAAGCTGCAGGTTGCGCCGGCCGATCTCGGCGTAGGCGTCAGTCAGCAGCGCATGACGCTCCGCAAGTTCGGTATCGCTCCAGTCAGAAAGGGTGGCCATCAGGCGTTCAGTCCGGTCGTCTCGTCGATGCCCAGCATCAGGTTGAGGTTCTGTACAGCCGCACTCGAAGCGCCCTTGCCCAGATTGTCGAGTCGGGCCATCAGCACGAACTGGGACTCGGAACCGAATGCCATCAGATCGAGGCGGTTGGTGCCGTTGTTTGCCTGCGGGTTCAGGTACCCCGACTCCAGTTCGTCTTCGGGATTTGGATCGAACACGCGTACAAATGGTTCGTCCGCGTAGGTGTCACGCCACAACTGCACGATGTCGTTGAGCGTGACCTTGCGCGAAAACTGATCGGCGAAGAGCGGCGTCGCCACCAGCATGCCCTTATGGAAGTGCCCAACCGAGGGTTGAAACAGAGGCGGTACGTCGAGTCCCGCAAAGCGCTGCATCTCGGGGATGTGTTTGTGTTGCAGGGCGAGAGCGTAGGGGCGGGACGCCCAGATGTCGTCCGCGTTGCTCGCAGCGCGTTCCTCATAACGCTCGATGAGGTTGTGGCCGCCGCCGCTGTAGCCGGACACAGCATTGATCGTCACACGGGTTTCGGCAGGCAGCCAGCCGGCCCGGATGAGCGGGGCGGCGGCGGGGATGAATCCCGTTGGGTAGCAGCCCGGATTCGAGACGCAGGCCGCCCCCGAAATGGCCTGACGCTGCGCGCTGCGGAACTCCGGCAATCCGTAGGTCCAGCCGTCGGCAATGCGATGGGCGGTGCTGGCGTCGAGCACGCGTGCGCCCACCTGGTTGGCGAGGGCCGCCGATTCAACAGCCGCGGCATCGGGTAGACACAGCACGACGACGTCGGCTGCCTGCATGATTTCGAGCTTTGTGTACTCATCCTTGCGCCGGCTGTGATCGATCTCCAGGATTTCGATGTCTGGCCTGGGGCTGAGATGGTTCTTGATCTCGAGGCCTGTCGTTCCGGCCTGCCCGTCGATGAATACGCTGCTCATGATTGATCCCCTCGCAGGGGGCGGAAGAAGTCTCTGAGATCGTCCGCCAGAAGCTCGGGGGCCTCCAGCGCGGCGAAGTGGCCACCGGCCGTCTGGTGCGTCCAGTGCACGATGTTGTACTGCTCCGCCGCCCAGGCGCGCGGCGGCTGATAGAGCTCGCCCGGGAACATCGCGGCACCCGTAGGCGTCTCGATACGCCCGTCCGCGAACATGTTGTTCTGCGAGTGGCTGGATTCGTAGTAGAGGCGGGCGGACGAGGTGATCGTCTGCGTGATCCAGTACACCATGATGTTCGTGAGCAGTTCGTCCTTGCTGACGCTGTTTTCGATGACACCGTCGCAGTGGGTCCAGGCGTGGAACTTCTCGGTTATCCATGCCGCGAGACCAACGGGCGAGTCGTTCAGGCCGTAGCCGAGCGTCTGGGGTTTTGTGCCCTGAATCGCCTGATAGCCTGTGCCTTCCGACATGTGCGACCGGCGTTCGTCGATCCGCGCGCGTTCTTCGTCCGTCACGCCCTCGAAGGGATCGTCCTTGTGCTTCGGAAACCCGGCAAACACGAGCGTGAGGTGCAATCCGACAACCTGCTCAGGCGCCAGTCGCGCCGTCCAGCTGCTGATGGGGGAACCCCAGTCGCCGCCCTGTGCGCCATAGCGCGCATAGCCGAGTTCGCGCATGAGTGCGACGTTGCCCTGTGCGACGTGCATCTGATCGAAGCCGGGCGCAGTCGGCGCATCAGAAAATCCGTATCCCGGGATCGAAGGACAGACCAGGTGGAATGCGTCGTCGGCATTGCCTCCGTAGTTCTGAGGCTCGGTCAGCATCGGGATGATCTTGGTGAACTCCGTGATCGACCCGGGCCAGCCGTGGGTCATGATCAGCGGCAGAGCATGCTCGTTCGACGACCGCTGGTGGATGAAATGCAACTTGCGTCCGTCACGTGTCCACTGGAAATGATCCAGCGCGTTCAGCGCCGCTTCCTGCGAGCGCCAGTCGTACGCGGACTGCCAGTACCCGATGAGCGACTTCAGATAGGCGAGGTCCGTCCCGTAGGTCCAGTTCGTCCCGACCTCGTCAGGCCAGCGCACGCGTGCGAGCCGTTCCTGCAGATCCGTGAGGACTGGGTCGGGTACATTGATTGTGAACGGCGTGATGCTCATGGTGCGAAGCGCGGTGCAAAACCGCGCCATTATCCGTTGCCCGTACCGTCGCGTCCAGAAAACCGGCGATTACCCGGGTTCTGAAGGGGGGCCAAAGTCCCTCCGGGAAGCCGGCCAGCGGCCCAATCGGTGAAGCACAGGCGGCGCAGGCGGCTCAGCAGGGGGGTGGGGTCAGACGTTGCAGGCACGCCCCATGCTCCGCAAAGCTCCGCGAGGGTGACGCTGGCAAGACCCGCATCACGAACTTCATGGATGAACCGCATCGTGCGGAAACCGTCGAACCACTCTCCAAGCAGATGAGAGCGTTGAGCCGGTGTACGCACGTTGGCGCGATCGAGAAGGTCCTCGACGCCTGCCGCCCGCCACCAACGTTCGACGAGGTGCGTGACCTCTGCGGTCGGTGCGCCGAATGGCGTGTACGGCATGGTCGTGTCCGCAGGCAGGGCGAGGTGCCGCAAGCGCGCAAGCACTTCCGCGAGCGCGGTGAAGACCTGCGGGTTGTAATAGCGGTACGTCTGCTCCGGGTCGTCCATCGCGTCGATGCGCGCGACGTTGGGTCCGGTCCCGACCGGCACGCGGGCCGATGCCCGGCCGGACACGGTGATGAAAGGCGACGCCAGTTGCCGCACGGCTCCCAGCTTCGCCAGCTTGTTGAGCAGGTAGAAATCCTCGCCGGCGGCCCGTTTCGGGAAGCCGCGGCACAGCGCATAGTGGACCGGGTGGAACGCGATGGTGCTGCCGATCGTGTGGTGCGCGTACCCCGAGCCGGCAAGCGCCAGCCCCAGAACATAGTGGTGCAGGGCAATCTCGTACCGGGCCATTGCATTGCCGAGGCCGTTGGGCGCCACATGCTCGAAGGGGTAGACGAGCGCCGCGACGCCATCGTCGACCGCGGGCGCGGCAAGGGCGTAATCGGGTGGCAGCGTGACGTCTGCATCCGTCGAGTGAATCCAGGTGACGGGGAGCACGTGGTCCGCCATCAGGCGCAGGGCGATGTCGGCGCCGATCTTGCGGGCGAGTCCAACCCCCTGACGGGGTGGCAGAGGGGTTGTGGAGCGGTTCACGACGAGGACGGGACCGGCGATATGCCGGACGTTGAACACGCCGTCGGCAGGGCGGACGTCCAGAGCCTGGAACAGCGCCGCATTTCGCCCTTCCGCGCCGGGCGGCGCGTTGATGACGAGCACGGTGAGCAACCCGGCAGGGAGGCGTTCGAGGGTCTCCGTGAGCGTGGCCGGTTCATCGTACGCGGGGATGACGACGACGCCNTCACTCTCCCCGAGAGTGACNGGAAGCTCCCCCGANGCGGCTTCCGGTTCGGCGTGGCCGGCAAGGTATTTCCCGATTCCNCCCTTCATGTCTGCGTCTCCGGCATGGCCTGTGCCTCAGTGGAGGCGCGGTCCGGGTGGCTGGGCTCGGGCAATTTCTGCTTCCAACGTGATCCAGTCGCCGTGCCTCGATGTCACTTCGTCCGCCTCGAAGTACAGGCGCGCGAGGTCAAGGAAAAGGTCCGTATGGCGACTCTCCGACGCAGCGAGGGTGCTGTAGAAACGACGCAGGGCCGGCGCGAGGGGCGCTGCATTGGCGAGCAGACTGAAGCGGGACACTCCACGTGCCTCGATGACACTGGCGACAAGGAGTTGATCAAGAAAGTACGCGGCGCTTCCGTCACGGACCTCGGCGCGGAGAGACCGGACATAGGGGTCACGGACGTCATGAGTCAGTGCGAGATTCCGCTCGCGGAGCAGGTTGTTGACCTGGCGGAAGTGGTTCAGTTCCTCAATGGCGAGGTCGATGAGGCGCGCGACGAGTACCGTACGATCGGGGTAGTGCGCCACGAGCGACATGGCGGAAGCGCTTGCTTTCCGCTCGTTCGCTGCGTGGTCGACGAGGAAAGCGTCGAAGTCATCCAGTACGGCCTGAAGCCAGACCGCATCGTCGCTCATGCCGGCAACACTTCCCTGAAGAAGTGCGCAATCTCTTCGACTTCTTCCAGACACACCTGGTGGCCCATCGGATAGTCGAACCAGCGGACATCGTAGCCGAGCCGGATCAGGTTCTCGCGCGAGGTAGCGGCACGCATGATCGGGATCATCGGGTCACCCGTGCCGTGGGCCATGAAGATCGGCAGCGCCAGGTTTTCGTCCCGGCGTTCGGCCTCGACACGATTGACCTCGTGGAGGTGCGTCGATAGCGCAACGATGCCGGCAAGTCGCTCGGGGTGCCGCAGTCCGGCGTGGAGGGCGATCACTCCGCCCTGGGAGAACCCGGCCAGCACGATCCGGTTCGAGGCAATGCCGCGCGCGTTTTCGTTGGCAATAAACGCCCGGACCTGAGCCGCGGACTCTTCGATGTCGCCGGAGCCCGAGTGTTCGTCGTGGGGGATGAAGTCATACCAGGCCCGCATGGACTCACCGCCGTTGATTGTGATCTCGCGTTCCGGCGCGTGGGGGAATATGAAGCGGATCGGCAGGCTGTCGGGCAGGTGCAGTTCGGGAACGATGGGTTCGAAATCGTGGCCGTCGGCGCCCAGACCGTGGAGCCAGATCACCGTCGCGACGGGGTCGCTCGCGGGTTCGAGTTCAACGTGGTCGAGCAGGTGCATTTGCCTGTCCTATGCATCCGGTGAGTAACCGATAGTATCGCAGGGCCGCGTCGTTGAGGCGTTCTGGCGGATCGGCAGGGCGCTCATGAGGCTCAGACATCTGAGCCGTTCGACGGCTCGGTCATCGGCATGTCGTCTGACGAGATTCATCCGGCGACGGGCATCCTCGATGACGTTGCTTGGTCAATCCTCTCCGCGAACGTTGGGCAGTAGGTGAGTTCCGACGTCCGTGTGAGGCGCGAGCGGGGGCTCGCGGGCGAGTGCCGGTCGCTCATGCGAAGATGATCGCCTTGCTCCGCGGGCTCTGCAGGTCGGTGGGGCCCCTCCATCGCGGCGGGGAGGGGGGCGGGGGGTACTGCCACGCGCTGCCCGACGGGTGACCTGCGCGTCAGATGCGCTCGAACTCCATCTCGTAGGTCTCGGCGGCAAGTACGGTCCGGTAGAAGACAATGGGGCTGTAGCGTTCATTGGCGAGCGCCGTGATTTCAGCCTGATCCTCCGCGGTGATGTTGCTGCCAAAGTACACCGAGCGCAGGTCGTCCGCCTGGAAGCCTTCATCGAGATACCACGTCGCCGGATCTTCACTCGACGCGAAGCCGTCTGCGTCCGAAACGCGCAGCACGCGCCACTCGCGCTCGCCCGCATCCGCCCTGGACTTCATCAGCAGTTTGTCCTGCATGGTCCCGCCGGTCTGCGAGCGGGTCAGACCAACAAGGTCCTTGACCTGCTCGCGCACCGTCGTCAATGTCGGTCTGACGTTGCTGTAGCTCACCTGGCGCGCATCCGTGAGCGGCTCGGACTCGCGACAGTCGAACTTCAGAGCCACCCCGCGATGGCTGTCGGCGTAACGGCGCCACGAACCGGGGTCCCTGACCGTGTCGGACATCGCCAGGACGCGGGCCGAAGAAATCATCTTCTGCCAGGCGCACTCGAGCTTCCGCAGCTTGAGTTCCAGCGGTCGCGGACAGCAGCTCGGAGAGGGCGCCGTACGCTTCGCTCTCGTCATGGAAGCGGTCTTCCGCCCG
>PBVL01000046.1 GCA_002728675.1 Gammaproteobacteria bacterium | reverse complement strand
CCGGGTACGGTAACCACTGCAACTTTGCCCGCAAGCATGGCATGCGACTGAATCCAGGCGAATGCCGGAATCAGCTTCTGCCGATACCGGTCCAGATACCGGTCGACGAGGATGGTGCCCGTCCGGTCATCGATGAGGTCCCAGTCAAGTGGTTCGCGACCGGTATCGTTACGCAGCAGGACTCCAGGGACGAAGACGAGTCCCGCCTCGAGTGTTCGGCTCCTGATGTGTACCGTCGTCGAAGACCGTTGCGTTCACTGCGATCGAGATCCCGCCGAGGATGTGCAGTTCCTCGCGGGTCCAGTCCGACCCGTCTCCGGCTACCGTACTCTCAGCGAACACCTGCGGCAGTTTTGTTTGCAGGATAGCGTCGATCAGCGTGCTGGCGTCCTTCGGCCGAGGTGCCACAGCATGAAGCCGTCGCCCCGCTGTTGCGCGACCCGTCCGCAGTCGGTCCGCGTAGTCGCCGGCCGCCGCGAACATGTCCTCATGGATCAGGACGTCGTAGGTAGGCGTCTTTGCCATCTTGTTCGCTCTGCGCTGCTCCGGGACCGAATGTCCGAATGAAGTCGGTGGGTTCGGGGTCCATCGTGGGTGAGTGAAGCAACCTGGGTTCAGGCCCTGACGCTTCTTTGCACGCCCCGAGAGAAAGTCATGTCCGCCGCAGGAACTACAACTGCTCGCCGGCCTCCCGCTTCCTCATCATCACCTCCGGCGAGATGGACGCCACCGGCCCCCGCGCCAGCACCTGCCGCAGCCTTCCCTCGACGATCTCGTCCCACGCGGGGTGCGGCAGGATGTAAAACCGGTCTTCGCGGATCGAGTCCAGGACGATCTCGGCCACTTCGGACGGCGCCTTGCCCGCTTCGAGCATGCCTTTGGTCATCTGCGCCATCTGGGCCGTGATCTCCGGCGCCGGCTTCGAGTCGCTCAGTTCCTCGGGGCGGTTGCGCTCGGCGTCGAAGATATTCGTCTGCACGAACCCGGGGCACAGCACCGAGGCACCGATGTTCGCGCCCCGGGTTTCGAGATCGCGTTGCAGCGACTCCGTCAGTGCGAAGACGGCGTGTTTGCTGACGCCGTAGTTGCCGCCCGACGGCATGAGGGCGGCGAGCGACGCGGTATTGACGATGTGGCTCGCTTCGCCGTGTTCGAGCATGTGCGGCACAAAGGTCTGCAGGCCGTAGAGCACGCCGTCGAAGTTGACGCCCATGACCCACTGCCAGTCGGAGTTGGGAACTTCCCACACCGCTTTGCCGCCCTGCATGCTGGCAACGCCCGCGTTGTTGAAGAGCAGGTGGACATTGCCGAACGCGGCTACCGACTCTTCCAGCAGATTGTCGATCGACTCCTTCACCATCGTATTGACGTCGACGCCGATGACCTGCGCCTGGCGTTCTTCGAGCGCCGCGACGGCCGCGTCGCGCGCGTCCTGCTGGATGTCGGCGATCACCACGTTCATGCGCAGTTCGGCACATTTCCCGGCCAGCCCGAACCCGATCCCGCTCGCGCCACCGGTGATGACGGCGGTTTTCCCTTCGAAGTCCTGCATCGCATGCTCTCTGAGTGTTTGACGGCATGCTCGCAGTTAACGGCCGTCCGTCGCAAACGCCGTGTTGCCCCGGCGCGCAGGCCGGTGCAGTCTTGGCGCTGCATCGAACAGGAGCACGTGATGAAACTAGGCATCGGCATTGGCTACAGCGGCCAGCACGTTCAGATCCCCATCGAACGTATCCAGCTTGCGGAACGTCTGGGTTACGACTCGGTCTGGTCGGCGGAGGTCTACGGCTCCGACGCCTGGTCTCCGCTTGCCTACATTGCGGCGAAAACCGAGCACATCAGACTCGGAACCGCGATTCAGCAACTGGCCGGTCGACCGCCGGTCATGTGCGCAATGCAGGCCGCGACCATCGACGCGCTTGCGGGCGGCGACCGGGTGATCATCGGGATTGGCATGTCCGGGCCGCAGATTGTCGAAGGCTGGTTCGGTCAGCCCTGGGGCAAGCCGTACTACCGAACCAAGGATTATGTCTCGATTATCCGGAAGACCCTGGCCCGCGAGATCGTGAGTCATGAGGGAGGAGAAATTTCGCTGCCTTACAATGGAAAAGGTTCGCTTGGGATCGGCAAGCCGCTGAAGTCCATCCTGCACATGAATCCCAACATTCCCATCTGGCTCGGGACGGGCACCGAGACGATGGTGCGCNTGACCGGGCAGATTGCNGACGGCTGGCTGCCGCTGCGCATGACGCCCGAGTACATCCAGAAGGCCAAGCCGTGGCTGGAAGANGGCGCGAAGAAAGCGGGCAAGACGCTCGATGATNTCGAAATACAGTCAGGCGTCCAGGTCCAGATCACTGACGACGTGCAGGGCACGATTGACGCCGCCAAGCCGAATACAGCGCTTTACGTCGGCGGTATGGGGCACCAGTCCCTGAACTTCCACAAGAACATGATGATCGAACGCGGCTTCGGCGACGCGGCCGAGCGGATTCAGGAGCTTTACCTCGCGAAGCGCAAGGACGAGGCGGCGGCCGCCGTGCCCGATGAGTTCATCGACGAGGCAGCGCTCATTGGTCCGAAGGACCGCATTCGCAAACGCTATCGCGACTGGGTCGACGCGGGATTCAGTGGCCTGACCGTTGGCACCAGCCAGGAGGAAGCCGTGAGGTTCATGGCGGAACTTGCCGGGCTCAATCGCCGCGCCTGAGCGGGGTAGTTGGGTGTTGGGAGATCGGGTGACTGAGTTGCGGGTTGTGGAACTGGGGAGGGGCCCGGCGACCGCCTGGGCTGGGCGTCTGCTTGGCGAGCACGGCACGGACGTGGTCAAGATCGAAGGCCCTGAGGGCGATCCGTTGCGAACACGTGGCGCGCAGGTTGCGGACGGCTCGAGTGGTTACTTCCACGCGCTCAACCTGGGCAAGCGCGGCGTCGTCGCGCAGCCGGGCGACCCGCTGTTCACCCGGCTCGTGGCGACCGCCGATATTGTCATTCACGACCTGTCGCCCACCGAAGCCGCACGGATCGGCCTCGATGCAGCGTCGACCGAAGCGGGCGAAGCCCGGGTGGTGCTGTCGATTACGCCGTTTGGTGCGAGCGGGCCCCATGCCGGCTACGTTGCCGAAGAACTGACGGTCTCCAACGCGGGCGGCTGGGCGAGCCTCTGCCCGACAACATCCCGCGACCCGGAACGCCCGCCGCTCAAGGTCTTTGGCGACCAGTGTGCGCTCATGAGCGGTGTCGCGGGTGCGGCGGTTGCCCTTGCGACGCACCGTGAGGTGACGCACTCGGGGATTCCCGAGTTCATTGACCTGTCGCAGCAGGACTATGTCGCATCGGTGCTCGAAGGGGCGATCCCTGGTTATTCCTACACCGAGCAGGTGATGTTGAGGTATCACGAACGCCCGCTCATCCCGTGGCGCATCTTCGATGCGAAAGACGGGGCGGTGTTCATGGTCTGCGTCGAACAGGACCAGTGGGAGCGGCTGGTGGAACTCATGGGGCATCCCGACTGGGCCGACCTGCCGATCTTCGAGACCATGGAAGGCCGTTCGGAAAATCAGGATCTCGTTCATACCCTTGTGCAGGAGTTCGTCGCCGACTGGGAGACGATGGAGTTCTTCCATGCGGCCCAGGCGCGCCGGATCTGCTGCGCGCCGGTCATGAGTCTCGCGCAACTGAGCAGCGATCCACATATTGCTGAGCGTGGTTTCCTGCGGCCCGACGAGCCGGGTGGACCGCGGTTTCTCGCGTCGGCGGTTGTCGGGGAGGCGGGGCGCGCGCCAATTCGACGGACGGCGCCGGGACTTGCCCGGCACTCTGCCGAACTGCGGGACGAATCGCGGACGCGCGCGTGCCAGGGAGACGCAGCACGGCAACTGCCGCTTGCCGGTGTTCGCGTGCTCGACATGACCTGGGCCTGGGCGGGGCCGTTTGCTGCGATGAACCTTGCGCATCTCGGGGCGGATGTCGTGCGCCTCGAATCGTCGAGCCGCCCGGATCTCTACCGGCGCCTGCCATTTTCTCCGGTCGGGATGGAACCAGGCCTGAACCGGTCCGGCATGTTCAATCAGTGGCATCAGGGTAAACGCAGCGTGGGGTGAACCTGCGCGACCCGGACGGCATTGCCCTTGTGAAGGACGCCGTGAAGTCCGCCGACGTGGTGATCCAGAACTTCGCGACCGGCGTGATGGAGCGCCTGGGCCTTGGCTACGAGGTGTTGGCGGAGATCAACCCGGGAATCGTGCTGGCCAGCATCAGCGGCTACGGGCAAACGGGCCCCTACCGCGAATACATGGGCTACGGGCCCGCCATTCCGCCCCTGACCGGACTCTCCGCCACGACCGGATGGGCCGATGGCGGCCCCGAAGAGGTGGGCGTCTCGATGCCTGATCCAACCGCAGGGATCACAGCCGTCTGGGCGATTGTGTCGGCACTCGCCAAACGTGACGAAACGGGGCGGGGCGACCATCTGGACGTCACACTCTGGGAATCCACCGGCGTCCTCGCGGCCGAAGCGTGGATGGAGTACGAACTGACCGGCGAACAACCGCCTCGCAGGGGTAATCGCAGCCCGGCGATGGCCCCGCACGGCTGTTTCCGCTGTGCTGGGGACGATGCGTGGATTTCGATCGCGGTCCAGGACGATACGCGCTGGTGTGAGTTCGCGGCGTTGATTGATCCCGCATTGGTGGATGACGTACGCTTCGAGGCACTGGAAGGTCGTCTGGCGAACGAAGACGCGCTGGAGTCGGTCGTGCAAGGCTTCACCGTGAATCTGGATCGCTGGGCGTTGACGGAGCAACTCCAGGCGCTCGGGATTGCCGCGTACCCGAGTCTGACTGCCCGTGACATCGTCGAGAGCGAACATCTGAATGCGCGTGGGTTGATTGAACGCCTGCCGCAGCCCGAAGTGGGTGCACGCGCGCACATCGGTGTGCCTTGGAGGTTGCCGGTTCGGGGAGGGGGCGTGCGTCGACCTGCGCCCTGCCTCGGGTCGGGCACCCGCGACTTTCTGGCGGCACTCGGCTATGACGAGGAGACAGTGGCCGCGTTCTTCGAGCGGGGTGTAGTCGAGTAGCGGGTCATCGCATGCCGAGTACCAGCACGGTCACGCCAACGCCTTCAATGACATATCAGGCGGTTGAGACAGCGGTCTGGTATCCCGCTTCCGCCTCCGTGCCTGCGGCCTGCCGCGTTTGCTCCGAGTCGACCGCCCGCGATTGACCTCCCGGGCGCGCAACGGACGAACGCGGGGAGCACGCTCGATCCTGCAACTGCGCAGCACCCGCAGGAACGCTGACGGAGTTGTCTCCAACATCGTTCCCAGCTACGACCATTCCGCGACATCTGCGCGACCTGGTTGTCACTGAGTACGGTGTCGCTGATTTGCGCGCGCGCACCGACGGAGAGGTCGCGGCCGCCCTGATCGAAGTCGCCGACTCTCGATTCCAGCCGGGACTCATCGAATCCGCCCGGGCAAGCGGCAAACGCGCAGGCGACTATGCCCTGCCCGAACGTGCCCGCAACAAGCTGCCTGACCGGATTCAGCAGACAATCGGCAGTCTGTACATCCGGACCGTTAGCTTCGGCCCGTACCCGTTCGGATCGGACCTCACGGACACCGAACTCATGCTTGTTGGCCGTCTGCGCGCCGTGTCGGCCAGCGGTTCGGGGCTGCTGGGCAAGGGGCTGCTGGCGTGGGCAGCGATGCGAACGAAGGCANACAGCAACGACACGGNATCCGCCGCGCTGGATCNTNTTGGGCTNGNCAGACCCCGCGGGTTGCGCGAGCGCNTTTATCGCAGATTGGTGCTCGCGGCACTCCNCGGACAAANGGGCGCCCGGTGACGCGTCCTGCTCCGCCCGGACCACCACATCAGCGTACGGTGGCGGACTTCAAAGCCGCGACCGGGGCGAATGTGCGCGGACGAGGTTGACCGCGACCGCGCCGCCCGGGTTTCGAAGGATCTCGTTCGCCCGCGGTTGCCTGGCGTCGGCGATCAGATGTCGAAGCGGCTCCCCGCCCGGGCAGTACCGCCGCCGATGCCAACCGCGGTGCCGTCCGCGCGCCAGCAGGCGGCTCCGGTCAGTTCGCCGTCCCCGAAGGCAATCATGTTCATGCCGCCACCGATGGTCTTCACGTCTTTGGTGACGTGGCCCATGGCACGCAGTGCCTCGAGCACGTCGTCCGCAAGGCCCGGCTCAACCTCGAGTTCCTGACCCTGTGTCCAGACCCGTGGCGCCTCGACGGCCTCCTGCGGGCTCATCTGGTAGTCGATCATGTTGATGATCGCCTGCATTGCCGAAGGAAAGATCTTCGTCGCGCCGGGCAGGCCAAGCGCGAACCATGGTCTGCCGTCGCGCTGCACGATGATGGGCGACATACTGCTGGTCATGCGTTTGCCGGGCGCGATCGAGTTGGCGAAGCCGGGGTGCGGATCGAAGATGTTCATGGTGTTGTTGAGGAGCATGCCGGTGCCAGGCACCGTCACCTTCGAGCCGAACAGCGCGTGGATCGTGTGGGTCCCGGCGAAGACGTTGCCGTCAGCGTCGGCCGTGGTGAGATGGGTCGTGTTGTGGGACTCGCCGCTCGGCATCGCCTCGATGTCGCGCGCCCGCGTCACGTCGATGAGCGCACGGCGCTCCTGCGCGTAGGCATCGGAGATGAGCATCCCGACCGGCACGTCGACGAACGCCGGGTCGCCCGTGTAGCGCTTGCGGTCCTCGAACCCGAGCTTCAGGACTTCGGCCAGCAGGTGCACCGTCGCCGTACTTCCAAACCCCGGTGAACGCAGATCGAAGGCTTCGAGAATGTTCAGCATCCCGATCACCTGGACACCGCCGGCGGACGGTGGCGGCGGTCCCACGATTTCGGCGCCGCGGTAGTGTCCCCGAACGACGTCATACCAGCGCGTCGCATAGGTGGACAGGTCGTCTGCAGTGATGATCCCTCCAATGCTCTGCAGGTAGTCGGCCGCCGCCCGGCCCAACTCGCCCCCGTACAACACCCCCGGCCCTTCGCGCGCGATGAGTCGCAGCGTATCCGCGTACTCGCCCTGCACGCAGCGCTCACCCGGTTCGAGGGAAGTGCCTCCCGGCATGAACGTTCTCGCGGTCTCGGGGAAGCGTGCCATGGCTTCGGCGGAGTACCTGATGCATCCCGACAGGTACGGCGTCGTCACGAAACCGCGTGCCGCGTAGCGGATGGCCGGTTGCATCACGTCGTCGAGTGACAGGGTGCCGTGTTTCGCGAGCAGTTCGCACCAGCCCATGAGCGAACCGGGGACGCCAACCGCCAGTGGGCCGACGTCGTTCTCGCCGGCCTCAACCTCCTGGTAGTCCGGCCACGTGTCGGACAGCGTTCGGTACATGTTCGGCGTCGCTGCGGCCGGCGCGACCGAGTAGTTGTTGACGAAGTCGAAGGTCCCGTCCGCGCGTCGGACGTTGCTCATGCCGGCGCCGAAGATGCCGACCATCATGGGCTCGACAACGGTGAGGGCAAAGAGCGACGCGACGGCCGCGTCGAACGCGTTGCCGCCCGCTGCAATCATCTCCGCGCCGGCCGCGGACCCCAGCGGATGGTTCGTGACCACCATGCCCCGGGAACCGGTTGCGGGCGATTTCTCGGTCGGGCGTGAATTGCTCATGGGGTTTCCTCGGGTCCGCGCTTCGGGCTGCGGTCACTGCCGCGTTTGAGAGGGCAGACGATACCGGTGATGTCGTGGTCGTAACAGCCACCGCGGCTGCTAACATGCTGGTCACATCAGGTCACACGAATTCAGGGGAGCAGCCATGAAACCACTCGAGGGCGTCAAGGTAATCGAGTTCTCAACGATGATCACCGCATCCTTCGCGGCCATGATGCTGGCGGAGCAGGGGGCCGAAGTGATCAAGGTCGAGCCGATCGAGTTGGGTGATCCCATGCGCTTTCTCGGCAGCAGCAAAGGGGGTTTCTCGGCACTCTTTGCCAACTGCAATCGCGGCAAACGCTCGATGCGCCTTGATATCAAGGAAGAGGCAGCGAAGGACGTCATCAGGCAGCTCGCCAAAGACGCCGACGTATTGCTCTGCAACTTCCGCCCGGGCGTCATGGACGGCCTTGGATTG
Organism: Gammaproteobacteria bacterium; assembly: GCA_002728675.1. Lineage (GTDB taxonomy): Bacteria > Pseudomonadota > Gammaproteobacteria > Pseudomonadales > Azotimanducaceae. The sequence continues at coordinate 1,257 of PBVL01000046.1, read as the reverse complement.
GGCAGTGAAGTCCTGCGCGGGATCAATCCGCGGCTGATCTATGCCGCCGTCTCGGGTTTCGGCACCGAAGGGCCGGAACGGGACACGCCCGCGTACGATCCGGTCATTCAGGCGCAGGCCGGGTTCTCGGCAGTACAGGGCCAGGGGCGCGAAGGCCCGGATTTTGTCCGCAATCTCACGTGCGACAAGGTCACTGCCTATACCGCATGTCAGGCCGTCACGGCTGCGCTGTTCCAGCGCGAACGCACGGGCGAAGGCCAGCACATCGATCTCTCTATGATGGATGCGGGGCTGTACTTCCTCTTCCCGGACGGCTTCATGCACCAGACGCTGCTCGATGACGACGTCGAGCACGCGGTGCCGCTCTCCCAGATCATCTATGACCTGACCGTGACGAAAGACGGCGGAATCACCATGTCAGCCGCGACCGAAGCGCAACGTGTCGGGATGCTGAGTGCCGTGGACATGCTCCATCTCTTTGCGGACGAGCGGTTCAACAGCATGGAGAAGCTGGTCGCGAACATCGATGAGTTCCGGTCCCTGGTGGCAGAGGCGTTTGCTGCGTTCGAGACGGACGAGATTCTTGCGCGACTCAAGGAGAACGACGTGCCGGCCGCCAAGTGTCTGTCCTACGAGGAGGTGCTGGCGCATCCCCAGTACTCGGCCAACGACAGCATCGACGTGGACGAACATCCGCTGCTCGGCAAGATGCGCCGCGTCAAGCCACCCGCGCGTTTTGGCGGTGACCGCCTCCAACCGACGACACGCAGTCCGGCGCACGGTGAACACACCCGGGAAGTGCTGCTCGAACTGGGGCACTCGGACGCGGATGTCGACGCCATGATTGAACGGAACGTGGCCGCCGATCAGGTGACGTCCGACGCCTAGTGTCCTGAGTTGCCGGTTCGTTGCTTATTCACTGGCCTGTTTCGTCGTTGAACGGCTTCGCCTCTTCGTTGCTCGGCCTTGCGGATTCCCGACCCGCTTCGTTCTCGCGCCTAGTTGTGATCTGTCAGTGGACGCACAATCGATCTATTCCGAGTGGGTGCTGTCCGGCGAGGGTGACCTGGGGCTTGCGATGCAGTTGGTACAGAAGGCAGTGGATGTCGACACCACATTTCGACTGGCGCTCTCGGACCTGGCCTAGAATCACCTGCGCAGGATCGATCCTACCCAGACTATTGACGAGGCGTCAGCCGGTGCGCGCGGGTCAATTGATCGCATCTTCGAACTGAACCCTGGAGATCGCTCGGCCTA
>PBVL01000045.1 GCA_002728675.1 Gammaproteobacteria bacterium | reverse complement strand
CTCCGATCTGGTTCGACGAGGAAGCAACCGTTCGTGGGCTCGATTTCACCCATGTGTCGGGTGCCAGCGGCAGCTACATGATTCCTGAAATCACGGGAAGCGGTGCCGCGTTGGCCGATTTCGACGGAGACGGCGATCTTGATGCCTACATCGTTCAGAGTGGGAGCCTGACCGGGGAACCGGAAGCGGCTGACCGCATCTACATCAACCAGGGTGACGGGCGCTTCGTTGCGGGCCCACAGCCGCCGGATGCCGACGGCTACGGTATGGGCGTGGCGGTCGGTGACTACGACGATGACGGTGATGTCGATCTGTACGTCACAAACCTCGGGCCGAATCTGCTGTTGCGCAACGATGGGGCGGGCAACTTCGAGAACGTTGCCATGGCCGCGGGTGTTGACGAATCGGGGTGGGGAACTTCGGCGGCCTTCCTCGATCTGGATGCCGACGGGGATCTCGATCTCTTTGTCACGAACTACCTGCAGTGGAATATCGAGGCCGAGATTGAGTGTTACATGGCTGGCGTGCGAACGTTCTGCCCGCCACAGAATTACAAGACGCCGGCGCCCGATCAGCTGTTCCGCAACAACGGCGATGGCACGTTCACGAATGTAAGCCGCCAGGCCGGATTGCTGCTCGCCTTTGGCAACGGCTTTGGCGTAGTCAGTGCCGACTACGACAACGACGGCCTGGCGGACGTGTTCATCGCGAACGACATGATGCCGAACCAGCTTTGGCTCAACCGGGGTGAGCTGCGGTTCAGTGAGTCGGCGATGGAGTGGGGCTGTGCGGTCGACGCGGCCGGCGAAGCCAAAGCGGGCATGGGCGTCGCGGCGGCGGACATCGACGATGATAGTGACGTTGATATCCTGGTCGTGAACCTCGAAGGCCAGAGCGACTCGCTTTACAGGAACGCGGGGAACTGGTTCAAGGACGCGACCGCGGAGGTGGGCCTCAACGTGGTCAGCCGGCGCTATACCCGGTTCGGTGTGGTCCTGGCCGACTTCGACAATGACGGTTGGATGGACCTGTATCAGGCGAATGGCGCCGTCTCTCACATTCCGGACCAGACGGGTGATCCGTTTGCTGAGCCGAACACCCTTTATCGAGGTGACGAGGCAGGCTTCACGCTGGTCCAGCCTGAAGGCGGCACCGCGGACGAACTCGTGCACACGAGCCGCGGGCTTGCCGTCGGTGACGTCGACAATGACGGCGGTCTCGACCTGCTCGTCGTCAATCGTGATGCGGCGCCGTACCTGCTGATGAATCGAGCGCCCAACCGCGGTAACTGGATCCGTTTTCGGGTCCTGACCTCGGCAGGAAGGGACGCGCATGGCGCGACGGTGTCCCTCCGCCTCGGGGAGCGACGTAAACACCGGGACGTGCAGCCGGCTGCAAGCTATCTGTCAGCGAACGATGCGCGGGTTCATTTCGGGCTTGGTGCTGCGGCTCGTGTTTCGGACGTACGCGTTCAATGGCCGGACGGTTCGATCGAGTCGTTCGGAGATTTCGACGGGGGGGCCACGATCACCCTGAGCGCCGGGACGGGAACACCCGTGGGACGCTGATCCTATCGCGGCAAATCAGCCCGGACCGCCCGGACCTTCTCCATCACACAGCGGCGTCGCGCCGATCGCGCACGCCTTCGCACGGTACCAGGTTGCCAGCTCGGCGTCCGCGATCGCGGCGCTCGGCGTCGAGTAGATCTCGGCGAGCGATGCGCAACTGGGCGTGAACGAGCGTGCGCAAGCCCGTTTGTGATACCCAACCGCTGCCTCGACATCCTGCGGAACCGAGATCCCGAACTGGTGCATCGTGCCGGTGACGGCGCAGCCTTTTCCCAGACCGAGTTGGCATGCACGTGCCATATGGGCGTACGCCTGACCCTGGTTGGCAGGTCCTCCGTGGATGCCCTTGAAGTGCGCGGAGCCGATCACATAGCAGCTCATGGCGGACTCACCTGAGTCGCAGCTCGAGTCCAGTGCGTCGCGCAGGGAATCGGTGAGCTTGCGTTCGTAGAGTTCACATTCGCGGGCAGCGCCGAGATCGCACGCGAACCCGAGCCATTCCTGCTGTTCAAGCGGCGAGGCGAGATCCGGCCGCCGTGTGTAAAGGTCCGACAGGTCCCCGCAGCGGTTGATCGAGCCCTGAATGCACCGTGCGCGCAGCGTCTCCGCGAGATTGCTGCACGCGTTCGGTTTGTCCTCGGCGCAGCCGATCTGCCAGGTTGCGAGGTGCCGCCCCGGGTGGTCTGACTCGATGAACTCGCCCAGGTACATCCACGCGAACAGCCCGATCCACAATGCCATGTGGACAAGGTTCCACTGCCTGAAGGCGGTCACGTCCATCATGTGAAGTGACTCGCGCAGTGCCATGAAGCGCCGCTTGAGGGTGCGGGCGGCCATGTCGATCGGAATCACAAGCAGGTTTAGAACGGGCACGAACAGCAGCTTGTCGTACGCGAGCGGTTCGCCGAAATGGTCGAGCACACCGTAGATTACAAAGACGCTCGTGCCATACATGACGCCAAACAGGAACCGGCCCCATCCGTCCCGCGGCGAGGTGGCGGGATCGGTGATCAGCAGGTGCAGGCCGAGGAACACCGCTGCGGGGATCCCGGTGTCGACGAACCAGAACGTCCCCGTCGTGGCGCCGTAGACGCTCGAGAGCAGAAAGAGCATCCCGGCCGACGCGAGAGTGACGAGCGTGACCTGAAACAGAAACTGTGCGACGAGCCCGACCAGGAACAGAAACAGATACGGATGCGCGCCGGGATCGACGAGGCGTGTGTCCAGCATGGCGGAAAGCTGCGAGACCCAGGTCTTGTCGGTCTGGCCCGTTGAGATCAGCACGATGGCGAACAGGAACAGGGTGAACGCCGACGGGTTGAAGATGTGCGTGCGCACGCCGTCGCGTTGCCAGACGATGAACTCCTTGGCGAGAAATCCAACCGCGATCAGCAGGAACTGGTAGATGAACCAGTCGTCCTTGAACGTCAGAAAGAGGTTGGTGCTAAAGATGATCGGCAACGGGCCGAAGCCGAGGCGCCAGGGGCGCCCGCGAGACCAGTTGAGCAGCCCCTCGATCGCAAACGCAAACAGGATCTGCGCGACGATCAGCAACCCGTTGTGGGTCACGAGCTCCCAATAGAACCCCCAGTACACGTAGATCGACAGGTGCAGGCAGGCCTGGATGTAGTGCGGCGCCGCCAGCCGAAAGCGAAAGTGCATGCTGTCCGGTTTGCCGCGCATCCGCAGGTAGAGCGCGACGTACCAGGCGAGCAGTCCGCCGGCCACGCCGAGATGCGCGAGCTGCAGCGTGTCGTGCAGGGCGATGCGCGGCGCGAAGCTGACGCCGGCGAGCGCGGCGATGAAGAAGATTGGCAGGTAGGCAGCGCGTCTCGACACGCCTTCAACTACGGGGATCAGGCTCATGGTCGGACCCCGCGAGGCGACGGCGTGGAGCGGTGGCCTGCACGCCACCCCGTCACGGCCGGACACCGTCTGGTCTCGTTGTTGTTTGTCATTGAGCGATCGTCCACTGTAGCGATTCTACCAAGCCAGAACCGGCAGAGGGCCCGACAGGGGCTGTGGACACTGCCTTAGCATGCACCGGATCAGAACATGTAAGCTGATCCAACGAGACGCTCACAAGGAAACACGAATAACGCCCATGACGACAACGTACCAGGAACTGCATCGCCCTCAGTTTCACTTCACCGCGAAGACGAACTGGATCAACGATCCGAACGGCCTCGTCTACCTGGACGGGGTGTGGCATCTCTACTTCCAGCACAACCCGGAATCGACTGTCTGGGGCAACATGACCTGGGGCCACGCGGTCAGTGACGATCTCATCCATTGGCGACAGCTTGAACACGCGATGTTTCCGGACGAGCACGGCACGATGTTCTCGGGATCCGCCGTTGTCGACCACGAGGACACGGCTGGCTTCGGCGCGGGAGCGATTGTCTTCCTCTACACCGCCGCCGGAAGACATGTGGACCCGCCGCGTCAGTTCACGCAGTGCCTCGCCTGGAGCGCAGACAACGGGATGACGCTGACGAAGTACGAAGGCAACCCGGTGCTCGGGTGGATCGAGGGCGACAACCGTGATCCGAAGATCTCGTGGCATGCGGCTTCGCGCCAATGGATCATGCCGCTCTTCCTCGCCGACGATCGATTCACGCTCTACGGCTCAAAAGACCTGAAGTCCTGGACGCACCGGCAGGATCTCCGCCTCGAAGGCGACAGGGAGTGTCCGGACTTCTTTCCGCTCGTGGACGAGAGTGGTGAGGAGCGCTGGGTGTTCTGGGGCGCAAACGGCCTCTACCGGATTGGACGGTTCGACGGCACGACGTTCACGCCGGAGACCCCGGTCCTCACGTGTGAGAACGGACGCAACGGCTATGCCGCGCAGACCTGGAGCAATGTGCCGGACGGGCGTTGTATCCAGATCTCATGGATGGCGGGCGGGCTGTTTCCCGAAATGCCGTTCAACCATCAGATGTCGATTCCGGTGACCCTAGAACTTGCGGGCTCGGGAGAGGCGGCGCGACTCAGGCGTTGGCCTGTGCGGGAGGTCGAGAGTCTCCGGGAACGGAAAGTACGCATCGAGCAGGTGACCATCGCGCCCGGGTCTCCTGTGGCGCCCAAAACGGACGCGAAGCTGATGGACGTCTCGTTCACGGTGAGACGTGGTGATGGACGAGCACTGAACGTCAACATCCGGGGCCAGGCGTTGACCTTCGCGTGGGACGAGAAGGAGATGCGCTTTGCGGGCGGTCAGGCGCCGGGCATGGTGAAGGGAAGGGCGTTTGCGCCGCTGCCCGAAGGAGAGTCACTCGACGTCAGGCTCCTCATCGATCGGACGTCGGTCGAAGTGTTCCTGAACGGCGGAGATGTCTCGGCGTCGTACTGTTTCCTGCCGGGCGCGTACGAGCGACCGCTTGTGCTGCAGAGCTGGCAGGGTAACTCGACACTGGAGCGGCTCGAACTCTTCGAACTGAGCTCAATCTGGCAGTGATTGCCCGCCGGCGGTGTCCGCTGCCGGGTATCTGTGCCACCTGAAAGGGCGACCCATGCCGCCGACGGTTCGGCGTCGGCACGCTGACGCGAGACCTCAGCTGGACGTCAGCACGCCAAACCCGTCACCAGATTCGGCGAGCCGCTCAAGCAAAGGTGCCGGCCGCCAGTGGTCGCCGTATTCGTTGGCATAGCGACGCATGTCGTTGACGATGTTGTCGATTCCCTGCTGCTCGGCCCAGAACATCGGGCCGCCGCGGTACTTGGGAAAGCCGTAGCCGTAGCAGTAGACGATGTCTAGGTCCGAGGCGCGTAGCGCCACGCCGTCGTCGAGCAACTGCGCGCCGATGTTGATCAGTGGGTACAGGCAGCGCTTGAGCACGTCCTCGTCGCTCATCGGTTGGTGCGTGATCCCGTGCTCGTCAGCGACTTCGCTGATCAGCGCCACAACGTCCTCGTTGGGGGTAGCGTTGCGTGCGTCGTCATAGACGTAGTAGCCCCGGCCCGACTTCTGACCGAAGTGTCCCGCCTCGCAGAGCCTGAACGCGACCTTTGCGGTACGCGCCGCTGTTTCGTACGTGCCGCCGCCCAGTTTATGCGCGCGCCACATGAGGTCGAGGCCCACGAGATCGTTCATGCGGAACGGTCCCATGTTCATGCCGAAATCGTAGATGACCTGATCGACCTGCCACGGCGTAGCGCCGGTCAGGATCAGTTCCTGCGCTTCGCGCGTGTAGCCGCCCAGCATGCGGTTGCCGATGAATCCCGGTGAGTTGGTCGAGAGNGCGGCGGCTTTGTCCAGGTCNTTGCCGANGGCCATGGCGGTTGCAATGGTCTGCTTGTCGGTTTTCTCGCCGCGCACGACTTCNAGCAGGCGCATCACATTGGCCGGGCTGAAGAAATGCATNCCGACCACCTTTTCCGGGCGGGAGGTAGCGGCTGCCATCTGATCAATATCAAGGCCCGACGTGTTGCTGGCCAGAATCGCGCCCTGCTTCATTGTGGCGTCGAGTTTTTCGAACACGCCCTTCTTGACGTCAAGGTTCTCGAATACCGCCTCGACGACCACGTCGGCGTTGCCAATCTCGTCGTACGACAGGGTGCCCGTGATGTTGTTCAGGCGCTCGTCCATTTCTCTCTGGGCAAGTCGCCCGCGGCGGACCTGGCTCGCGTAGTTCTTCTCGATGGTCGCAAGGCCGCGATCAAGCGCCTCCTGATCAACCTCGAGCACCTGGACCGGGATCCCGACGTTCGCGAAACATATCGCGATGCCGCCGCCCATGAGCCCGCCTCCGATGACAGCGGCGGTCGATACGTCAACTGTTGGTGTTTCCCGCGGGACATCCGGAATCTTGCGCGCAAGGCGCTCGGCGAAGAATACGTGGACCATCGCGGCGCGCTGTTCGTGCGCCTGGACCAAACCCGATCGTTCCTGCTCGACCGCCATGCCCGCGTCGAAGTCTTCGGACAGCACCGAGGCCTTGATGCATTCCAGAATCTGCTCCCCGTTGAACTGGCCGCGCATCCGGTTTTGCACATAGGCGGCGCCTTCGTCGAAGATCGCTGGATTGGCTCTGTCCGCCTCCGTGTGTTCGGTCATGTCACGGATGCGTCGGACGCCCTTGCCGTCCGCCACAAGCTGGCGGGCCCAGTTGATTGCGCCCTCGACGAAGTCGTCGTCTTCGATCAGCGCGTCGACGATACCGAGTTCCACGGCTTGCTCGGTAGGGAACGGGTCGCCGGTCAGAATGGGGATCATGGCGTTCCTCACGCCGATCAGTCGCGGCAGGCGTTGGGTGCCGCCGCCGCCGGGCAGGATCCCGAGTTTGACCTCGGGCAAACCGACCTCGGCGCCGGGTTTGATGACGCGGTAATGGCAGGTCAGCGCGTGTTCGAGGCCGCCCCCGAACGCGGTGCCGTTGATTGCCGCAACGACCGGTTTCGTCCCGCCTTCGAGCCAGGCGCCCGCGCTCCTCGTGGGCTTTGGGAGGTCAGCCGGCAGCGTCTTGCCGAAGTTCCGGATGTCCGCCCCGGCGATGAAGGCGCGGCCGGCGCCCGTGATGACGATGGCCTTGATCGCATCATCGCCCATGGCGGTTTCGAGGTGCATTGCGAGCCAGTAGTTGACTCCGGTCGAAAGCGGATTGACGGGAGGGTTGTCGATCGTGAGCAGGGCCACGTCATCGCGCGTCTCGTAATGGACGGTACCGACCAGTTCTGCCATGTGTAGCCTCGGGATTGCGCTGAAAAGTCAGCGTGGAGAGTACCAATTAGTGGCTTGTCACAGCCACAGCCACGGGGGCACCTCAATCGTACAGGTGGCAGGCGACCAGGTGGCCTTCGACTTCCCGGGTGACCGGCGCGGTCTCCCGGCAGACGTCGCTTGCGTTGGGGCAGCGCGGGTGGAAGTGACACCCGCTCGGTGGAGACAGCGGGCTCGGAATCTCGCCGCGAATGTCGCTGTGATCGCGCTCCCGTTCGAGCCGCGGGTTCGGTACAGGCACGGCCGAGAGCAGGGCGCGGGTGTAGGGGTGTTTCGGGTTGCGGTAGATGCTGATCCGGTCCGCGAGTTCGACGATCTCGCCGAGGTACATCACGGCGATGCGCGTGCTGATGTGGCGGACAACCGAGAGATCGTGTGCGATGAAGAGATAGGTCAGGCCCAGGCGTTGCTGCAGTTCCTCGATCAGGTTGATGACCTGGGCCTGAATCGACACGTCCAGTGCCGAGACCGGTTCGTCACATACGATGAACTTCGGTTCGACCGCCAACGCCCGGGCAATGCCGATCCGCTGGCGTTGCCCTCCGCTGAACTCGTGGGCGTAACGGTCGGCCATTGCGGGTGACAGGCCGACCATGTCGAGCAGGTCCGCGACGCGCTCGGCGTACGCGGCCCTGCTG
>PBVL01000044.1 GCA_002728675.1 Gammaproteobacteria bacterium | reverse complement strand
CGCGGAACGCGATTCCAAGCCCCGCTGCGGCCAGCATCCTGAGGTCGTTGGCCCAATCGCCCACCGCAATCACCTGCTGCATGGCGATACCCTCGCGCTCGGCAATCTCCCGTAGCAGCAGCGCTTTGCGATCCGCATCCACAATCAGCGGGGTCACCTCGCCCGTCAGTGTCCCGTTCTCGATTTCGAGCCTGTTCGCAAAGACGTAGTCCACACCCAGACGCGTCTTCAGCGTGTCCACGAAGTACTGGAAACCGCCCGACAGGATCGCGGTTCGGTACCCCAGCTTGCGCAGCGTCGCGAAGAGCCTCTCCGCCCCCTCCATGAGCGGCAGCGTGCGGACAACATAGTCGAGTTCGCTTTCAGGGAGACCGGCCAACATCGCAACGCGCGCCTGCAGGCTCGCCGCGAAGTCCAGTTCACCCTCCATCGCCCGCCGCGTGATTTGCAGAACCTCGTCCCGGACCCCTGCCCGCAGTGCCAATTCATCGATCACCTCGATGTCGAGGAGCGTCGAATCCATGTCGAACGCGATGAGGCGCCGATGCCGGCGGTACAGGTCGTCCGCCTGCAACGCTGCATCGACATCGAGCTCTCCCGACAGGGCCAGCAACGCCCGACGGAATGACTCGGGGTCGTCGATGTCGCCGCGCAACGAAAACTCCACGCACGCCCTGGTGTCTTCGGCAGCACCTTCGAGCGGGACCCGACCTGAAAGGCGGGAGATGTTGTCGATGTTGAGACCAAACTCGCTCACGAGCTTCGCCACGCGACCGAGATGCTCGGCGCGAATGCGCCGCGCCAGAAGCGTCAGAATGAAACGACCCCGGCCCTGCAACCTAACCCAGTTGCCGTAGCTGGCCTCGTCCACGACCGAGAACGACACCGTCAGTTCGAGTTCGTGGCCAAGGAACAACAGTTCCTTGAACAACGAGTCCGTATTGCCGGGAACGCTGACGAGGATGCCGAGGGTCAGGTAGTTGTGGATGACTGCCTGACCGATATCGAGGACATCCGCGTCGCCTTCGCTGAGGGCCCTCGTGAATGCCGCGGTGACGCCCGGACGGTCCGCACCAGTGATATGGATGAGCACAATCTCGCGCATCCCAGCATTATCCCCCCACCCGGACCATTCGGCTGCTCTTTGCACCCGCCGAACTGAATTACGCTCACGCGCGCCGGTATACTGAGCGCTCCCCCCACAACCGGTTCAGAGCAAAGGCAGTGCCCCCCCGAACACAGGCCCTCCTGATCGCAGCCGCATTTGTCCTCGGCGGCCTGGTCTCCGGGGTGTTTCTCATCACGCAGTTCCAATCGGCCCATGAGGAGCAACGCTCGATGCTCGCACGGGAAACGGTTGCCAACCTGGCCGCGACGGTTGTGCATGACGCGATCGCCCGCGATGCACTGTCCCTGACAGTGGCATTACGCGACGCCATCGACCGGGGCGTGATCGCGAGTGCCGCGGTCTACGACGACGCCGGCGGTCTGCTGGTGACCGTGGGGGCCCCGGCGCGGGAAGCGGTGCTCTTCACCCACGAAATCCGTACCCGGGACACTGCCGTCGGCCGGCTGCAAATCACGCTGGCGCGGTCGGCAGCACCGGGCTTCGACTGGCTGTTCCTGCCTGTCGCGGTGCTCATGCTTCTGGTGCTCGGTGCCTGGCAGTGGGCGCGCTATCTGCCCGAGTCAGCTGCCGGGGTTGCCCCGTCAGAATCGGACGACGACGAACCCGCGGCTGACGATGATGATGTCCCAGTATTGCACGAACAGGTCCAGCTGTTCGACGACCATCCCACCGTCACAGCATTGATCGTCAAGGTTGAGCCGCCAAGGCGCACCGACGAGATCGGCACTGTGGTCGACGGGCTCGCCAGCGAGCACGCGGTGCAACTCACCCGCACGAGCAACGAGTTCTGCCTGCTCGGCGACTCTCCTGCAATCGCAGTCACGATTGCCCTCACCCTGGATGAAGGCACCCCCGAGCGGCTGACGCTGAGGATGGGTATGGACGCATCCCGGACGGGAGGCGATGAGACGTCACTCCTGAAGCGCGCGCGTTACCTCGCCTCGTTGTCGAACGGTACGCTGCTCGTCAGCCGGTCAGTCTTTGACGGGCTGACGCCCGGCGACTTTACGGTCGAACGTTTCCACTCATCGTTTGCGCAGGGAGACATCTACGAGGTCGCATGACCCCCCGCGGCTCACTCGCGGAAAGTGACCTCGAGCCGATCCACCTTCTGGAATCCCCGCGGCAGCTTCAGTCCGCGGCGGGCCCGTTCTCCGCGATAGTGCTCGAGATCGGAGAATTTCAGAGTGATGTGACGTTTACCGGAGTAGATCGTCAACAGATCCGCCTCGGCGAGGACGGCCACGTCGATCATGGTCTCCTCCCGCGCGCCAGCACGCGCTGACGGGATATTCATGATCTTGTTGCCTTTGCCGCGGGCCATTTGGGGCAAATCACGCAACGGGAAAATCAGCAGGCGCCCCTCGTTCGACACCGACACGACATACCGATCCTCGATCTGGCTGACGGGCACGGGCGCCAGCGCCACACAGCCTTTCGGCACGGTAAGTAGCGACTTGCCCGCCTTCTGGCGAGTCTGCATGTCCCCGAGCGTCGTGACGAAGCCGTAGCCGGCATCGCTCGCAACCAGGTAGCGATCCCCCTGCTCACCGGCCGCGAGGCCAACAAACGTCGCCCCCGCTGCCGGGGTCAGCCGACCGGTCAGGGGCTCGCCCTGGCCGCGGGCGGACGGCAAAGTGTGGCTTGCGAGCGCATACGACTTGCCCGCCGAATCAAGGAAGACAACGTCCTGATTGGAGCGACCCGCCACAGCTTTCAGTAACCCGTCGCCAGAGCGGTAATTGAGCTCCGAAGCGTCCACCTCGTGGCCCTTGGCCGCGCGCACCCAGCCCTTTTCCGACAGGACGATCGTGACAGGCTCGGTGCTGATGAGATCCTTTTCTCTGAATGCCTGCGCCTCGTCACGCGTCACGATCTCGGAGAGACGGTCGTCTCCGTATTCTTCGGCATCCGCCGTCAGTTCCTTCTTGATCAGAGTCCTGAGGCGTGCTTTCGAGTTGATCGTGCGTTCGAGATCCGCGCGCTCAGCGTTCAGTTCGTTCTGCTCCGCGCGGATCTTCTCTTCTTCGAGCCTCGCAAGCTGCCTCAGACGGATATCCAGAATGGCGTCCGCCTGTCGCTCCGAGATGCCGAACTTCGCTATCAGCGCGTCTTTGGGCCGATCTTCCTCGCGCACAATGCGGATGACCTCATCCACATTGAGGTAGGCGATCATCAGACCTTCGAGGATGTGCAACCGGTCAAGAATCTTGTCGAGCCGGAATTGCAGGCGTTTCAGCACCGTCTCCTGTCGGAACGTCAGCCACTCGCTGAGCATCTCCCTCAGCGATCGTACGCCCGGCCGGCCGTCGATACCGATGACGTTGAAGTTGACGCGATGCGTCCGCTCCAGATCGGTCGACGCAAAGAGATGGCTCATGAGCGGTTCCAGATCGACCCGGTTCGAGCGGGGCACAATGACGATCCGGGTCGGATTCTCATGGTCGGCCTCGTCCCGAAGGTCGACAACCATCGGCAGCTTCTTCGCCTGCATCTGGGCCGCGATTTGTTCGAGGACCTTGGCACCGCTTACCTGGAACGGCAGAGCCGTCACGACGATATCACCGTTCTCGATCTCGTATCTGGCGCGTGACCGGACTACGCCCCGGCCCGTTTCATAGATCTGCTGAATGTCCGCGCGGGACGAAATGATCTCGGCGCCGGTCGGGAAGTCAGGGCCCTTGATGTGCTCGCACAGGTCCGCCGTGGTCGAACGGGGTTTGTCGAGCAACCGGATGCAGGCCGAGGTCACCTCACGCAGATTATGCGGGGGGATGTCGGTCGCCATCCCCACCGCAATCCCGGTGCCGCCGTTCAGCAGAATGTTCGGCAGGCGCGCGGGCAGCACCTTCGGCTCCTCGAGCGTGCCGTCGAAATTGGGAATCCAGTCGACGGTGCCCTGGCCTACCTCGGACAGCAGCACGTCCGAGTAGCGCGTGAGCTTTGCCTCCGTGTAGCGCTGTGCCGCGTAGGATTTCGGATCGTCGGGTGATCCCCAGTTCCCCTGACCGTCGACCAACGGATAGCGGTACGAGAACGGCTGTGCCATCAACACCATTGCCTCGTAACAGGCGGCGTCCCCGTGGGGATGGAACTTGCCGATCACGTCGCCCACCGTTCGTGCGGACTTGGCGTACTTGGCATCCGGGCCGAGACGCAGTTCGGACATCGCGTAGACGATCCGTCGTTGTACGGGTTTCAGCCCGTCACCAACATGCGGCAATGCCCGATCGTTGATCACATACATCGCGTAGTTCAGGTACGCGTTTTCCGTGTATTGCCCGATCGCAATGGTCTCGGGCGTCAACTCGTAGCTGTCACTCATTGCTTGTCCTCACGCTGCCGCGTGTAACGGGCAGGTTTTCAACTGAGTTCGGCCTGATCGCCCTTGGACTCGAGCCAGGTCTTTCGGTCTGGAGAACGCCCTTTCGCGAGCAGCATGTCGAACAGGTCATGCATTCGCTTCCGGGTTTCGACCTCGAGCCGCACCAGCCGTCGCGTCTCGGGCGCCATAGCCGTCTCTCGCAGTTGCTTGGGATTCATCTCACCCAGGCCCTTGAAACGCTGAACAACCACCTTGCCCTTCATTTTCTCGGACTCGATCAACTGAAGAATCCGTGCGCGGTCAGCCTCGTCGATCGCGTAGAAGACCTCTTTACCCACGTCGATCCGGTACAGCGGGGGCATGGCGACGTAGACGTGACCGCTCTCGATGAGCGCAGGGAAGTGTTTCACGAAGAGCGCAATCAGCAGGCTCGCAATATGCAGTCCGTCGGAATCGGCGTCAGCGAGGATGCACACCTTGCCGTAACGCAGTCCTTCGATGTTGCTGGTCCCGGGGTCGATCCCCAGCGCAACCGAAATGTCGTGGACCGCCTGCGATGCGAGAATCTCACCAGAATCCACTTCCCAGGTGTTCAGGATTTTCCCTCGCAGCGGGAGGATCGCCTGGGTTTCACGGTCCCGCGCCTGCTTCGCGGAGCCCCCCGCGGACTCACCCTCGACGAGGAACAGCTCGCCCGCCATGGCGTCCTGGCTGGAGCAGTCCGCCAGCTTGCCCGGCAGCGCCGGCCCGGACGCGACCTTCTTGCGCGCAACTTTCTTGCCTGCACGGAGCCGATCCTGCGCCCGCGCGATCGCGAGTTCGGCAATCTTCTCCCCCGCTTCGACGTGCTGACTCAACCATAGGCTGAAGGCGTCTTTCACCGCTGCGGAAATGAACGTCGCAGCTTCCCGGGAGTTGAGCCGCTCTTTCGTCTGGCCGGAGAACTGGGGCTCCACAAGCTTGGCGGACAGCACGTAGGCACAACGTTCGAAGACGTCGTCAGCCGAGATCCGAATCCCTCTCGGCACGAGATTTCGGAAGTCGCAGAACTCACGCGTCGCCTCGAGCAATCCGGCTCTGAGCCCGCTGACGTGTGTACCGCCTTGCATGGTCGGGATCAGGTTGACGTAACTCTCGGTCGTCAGGTCCCCGCCTTCGGGCACCCACAGCACTGCCCAATCGACCGCCTCGTTGTGCCCCGTCGTGCTTCCCGTGAATGGAGATTCCGGCAGCACCTCGGCTTCGCCGACCTCGCTGACGAGGTAGTCTTCGAGACCGTTCTCGAAACACCACTCCGTGGTTTTCTCGTCGCCGGATGCGTTCTCGTCCGTAAATATCACACGCAAACCCGGGCACAACACTGCCTTCGCACGGAGCAGATGTCTGAGGCGCGGCGCAGAGAACTTCGGGCTGTCGAAGTACTGGGGATCGGGCAGGAAGTTGATGAGCGTGCCTGTATTGCGCTTGCCCACCGAGTCGACCACTGTCAACTTGGAGGTTGGCCGCCCATCCCTGAACGTCATGTGATGGAGCTTGCCGTCCCGCTTGACGTACACCTCGAACTGGCTCGACAGGGCGTTCACAACGGACACTCCCACGCCATGCAGTCCGCCCGAGAACTTGTAGTTCTCGCTCGAGAATTTTGCGCCCGAGTGTAGTTTCGTCAGGATCAGCTCGACGCCGGTCAGCCCGGTCTTTTTCTGCACGTCGACCGGCATGCCCCGGCCGTCGTCGTTGACCGACATCGAGCCGTCCTTGCACAGCGTGACCCGGACCTCGGTCGCGTGGCCTTCGAGCGCTTCGTCGATCGCATTGTCGATGACTTCCTGGGCGAGGTGATTGGGGCGCGCCGTCTCGGTATACATGCCGGGACGTTTGCGAACGGGATCGAGACCCTCGAGGACCTCGATCGAATCAGCTTGGTAGGTACCGGCGGCCATTCAGTGAGCCCGTGTTCGTGGATGCGACGAGCGCCGGTGGCGGNGGACGAGGGGGAAACTGGCGACTGAAATCATGCCCGGCAGTATATGAGAAACGCTCTGCNGAAGGCACGCATTTGGCCCGAATTCGACGACCGGATTCAAGTCCTGACCCCAAAGGACGCCGGCCGGAGCGGCTAGCGGGGCACCTAGAACGCGACCCGCTCCAACGAGTGGCCATGCGAGATACAAAACGTCAGAAGCTCACCGAGAAACCGGTTGATCTGCGCCTTCTCGTCCGGCTGATGCATCCCGTCGTTCGGGACCTCGTACCGGTACCGGATGTTGCGAACCCGCTCGAACTGGGTTACCTCGGCCGTGCGCACGTCGTGATACATGCGGATCTCGATCGTCGGCCAGCGAATCCAGGGTTTGTTCTCGTCGCTTTCGACCTGGACCTTGAGCATCGTGGTGTAAGGGCACCGCTCGAGGATGCGAATGGTGACGACCGAACCGTCTTCGGTATGGCCACGCAGCCCGAACTCGCGAATCTCTTCACTTCGCATGTCGGGGAACAGCTTCAGGAGCCGCATGTAATTCGCATCACATTCGGCCATGTCGCTGATCAGATTAGGGACGTATCTGCGCTTTCTCATCTCTGTGGGAGCGCACTTGCTGCGCTCTCCTTACCTTTGGCCAAACCGCGTCAAGACCGAAAAAGCCTAACACAAACCCTACTGGAACAAAGGCCTCGTCGTGCCCGTAGAACCTTGCCAGACCGCGAATATGAGGCTGCGGAAGCGCCGCGTAGTATTCGCTCCGATCCGCGTTCGGGTTGGCCCGTGCACGTTGGGCTCCGATCCCACACTCATGCAGGAAACAGCAATCCAGCAGCACATGGCACTGACTTCTCTCCTCGTGCGCGACTACGACGCCGCGACATGCAGCAGCGATTCCCCATGTACAGAGAGACATACCGTGAGACGGCCACGCCCGGAGACACTCATCGCTAGCCGGCAGAATCGAAACGTCGCGCATGCGCGAGCACGCGTTCAACACTTCTGCGCGTAGCGCCCTGATTCGCATCGAACAGGCCTTTCGCACGCTCGCCCGCCGCAGCCCCCGCTTCCACGTCCAGTGACCATTTCGTCAGTTGGGCGGCCAGTTCGTCTGCGTCCGCCACGACCTTCAGTGCGCCCGCTTCGCGGAAGGGTTCCGCAATGTCGTCGATGTCGTACAGGTGCGGCCCCATGATGACGGGGACGCGGAAGGCAGCCGCTTCGAGCAGATTGTGCCCGCCTTCGGGCGCGAGGCTGCCACCCACGAACGCGACATCACAGAGACTGTAGAACGCGCGCAGTTCACCCATCGTGTCGACGAGGAAGACGTCGGTCGACGCACTCGCCGCTTCACCGGACGACCGCCGGACGACCGACAGGCCGAGTGCACGACACGCATCGGCCGCGCCGTCGAAGCGCCAGGGATGCCGGGGTACGAGAATCATCCGGAGACCCGGGATCTTCTGGCGGGCGACGACAAACGCCTGCAGGACTGCGTCCTCTTCCTCTCCCGCGTGGGTGCTGCCTGCCATGAAGACCGGCCCGCCTTCGGGCAACGTGCCGGTCAGCGCGGCGGCCGCTGCTTCGTCGACCACCATGTCGAACTTGATGCTCCCGGTCACCACAACGCGGTCCTGCGGGACGCCCAGCGTCAGGAAACGCGCACGGTGCGCATCGGTCTGTGCACAGACACCGCTGACGGCGCCGAACATCGGCCGGCTGAGCGCAGCACCCCGGGCATAGCCGAACGCCGACTTCGCGGACATGCGCGCATTGACCAGTTCGACCGGAATGCCGCGCCCCACCGCGAGCGCAATCATGTTTGGCCATACTTCCGTGTCGATGAATACCGCCACCCGGGGGTTCACGCGGGAGAGAAACCGGGCAACCCCGTCGGGCAGGTCGTATGGCGCATACGCGTGCACGACGCTGTCGCCGAGCAGCGTCCGTGCCCGTTCGCGTCCGGTCGCGGTCATGTTTGTGACAACGACGGGATAGTGTTCGGCCAACTCGCGAATGAACGGCACCGCGGCGATGGTCTCCCCGGCAGACACCGCATGCACCCAAATCGGCCGCCCTTCGACCGGCGCACAGAAGCCGAAGCGTTCGGACATGCGCTCGCGATACAAGGGTTCCCTGAGTGACCGCCAGAGATGGCGTAGCACCACCAGAGGCAGGATCAGGTAAAAAAGAATGCTGTAGACGAGCCGCGCCAAACCACCGCTCCGGGCAATCGCGCGCATGCTACCACCCGCCCCCGTCGCGTTTCTGCCCACCGCCGACCGCGCTGCCTTCCTCGACTGCAACCACTTCGCTACCATCGCGCCATGCACATATCGGCCGACATCGCGGTGGCAGGCGCCGGGGTCGCGGGACTGTGGATCGCCCGGCGACTGCGCGCGGACGGCTATTCCGTCGTGGTTGCCTCCGACGGGACTCCGGGCGACGGCCAGACCATCGCCTCGCAAGGCATTGTCCACTCGGGACTGAAGTACGCGCTCGGCGGGTCACTGACCGCGGCATCCGAACGGATCGCCGACATGCCGGACTACTGGCGTGCGTGTCTGCGCGGCGAGACGGACATCGACCTCCGTGCGACACGGGTCACGAGCGAGCAGTTCTACATGATGGCCGATGCATCCGTGACGAGTCGGGTCACCGCGTTCTTTGGCGGCCAACTGACCGCCGGACGCTCGCGCAGCCTCTCGCGCGCCGACTTCCCGGGCACTTTGCGCTCGGGCACGTTCAGGGGCTCCGTCTTCGAGATGAGCGACTTCGTCCTGGATGCACGGTCGCTGCTCGAGACGCTCGGACATGGCCTGACGATTCTCGAGGGGCGAGCGAGTCCGACGGTCAGCGATGGCGCTGTAACCGCACTACAGCTGTCGTCCGGCGACACGATCGAGGCCCGTCACTACGTGTTTGCCGCCGGCGCCGGGAACGAGGAACTGATTGCGGCGGCAGGGCTCCCGTGGGCCACCCAACGGCGCCCACTCTGTCAGGTGAGTGTGCACGCGGGGGACCTGTCTCCCCTGTTCGCCCACGCGGTGAGCTTGCGCCACGGCAGCAAACCGCGGGTGACCGTGACCAGCCACCGCGATCAGGACAACACCATCGTGTGGTACCTCGGCGGCAACATCGCGGAAACCGGGGTCAAGCGCACCGATGAGGCCCAGGCGGCGTTTGCGCGGCAGGAACTTACAGCACTGTTCCCCTGGATCGGCGGACTGAAGGATGCAACCTATCGGTGCCACCGCATTGACCGCGCTGAGCCCGCTGCAAAGCTCCAGAGGCCCAACGAGCCTGCCTGCCTCACCCGGGCGAACGTCACCACCTGCTGGCCCATCAAACTCACGATGGCGCCGATGCTGGCCAACCAGGTACGTGCCGCGGTCGAGGCCCTCGCGCCCTGCAGGCCGCAACCCGATCCGACCGTCAGCGCTGTTGCCAGTCCGCCGTGGATCTGAGACCGCATTACCGGGCACTCGGCGACACGGGCATCGAGGTCTCCCCAATCGGGCTCGGTACCGTCAAACTCGGCCGAAACCGGGACGTCAAATACCCGGACCCGTTCACACTGCCCGACGACGACGCCGTGCGCGCACTGCTCGCGGTGGCCCGCGAACACGGGATCAACCTCCTCGACACCGCACCGGCCTACGGCGCAAGCGAAAGTCGGCTTGGCGAGTTGATCGGGAATCGGAACGACTGGATTCTGTGCACCAAGGTTGGCGAGTCCTGGGACGGCAACGGCTCGACGTTCGATTTCTCCGCCGACGCCATACGCGCGAGCGTAGAGCGCAGCCTGCGCAGGTTGCGAACGGATGTGATCGATATCGTGCTGATCCACTCGGACGGTGCCGATGTCGGGATTCTTCAGGGCGACGCGGTTGCGACCCTCGATGACCTGAAACGTCGCGGCCTCATCCGGGCCTTTGGCATGTCGACCAAGACGGCCGCCGGCACATTGCTCGCCGCCGAGACCTGCGACGTGCTCATGACCACATTCACGGAAGTCGAGCCCGACGTACGCGAGGCGGCAATTGCCGCGGGCACGGCAGGGGCAGGATTGCTCGTCAAGAAGGCGCTGCAGAGCGGTCACCGCGCGGATGGCGCTGCGCTTGCGTCACCTTTGGCGTCGGCAGCGGTAAGCTCCGTCGTGGTCGGCACAATCAGCACCAAACACCTGACAGAAAACGTTGGTCAGGTTCTGGCGGCGGTGGCCTAGAGCCCGCGAATCTTCTCGACCAGGGCACTGGTCGAACAGTCGTCGACCAGCGACAGCACTTTGACATCACCGCCATAGCCGGTGACGATGTCCGCTCCGACCACCTGGTCCAGTGCATAGTCACCACCCTTCACGAGGACGTCCGGGCGCAGTTGGGACAGCAGTTCGCGGGGCGTGTCGTCCCNGCCGAACGGCAACACCCAGTCGACCGCTTCCAGGCCTGCCAGCAGCGCCATNCGCCGGTCAACGGGATTGATTGGGCGGCCCTCACCTTTCAGGCGTGTCACCGACGCATCGTCGTTAACCGCGACGATGAGCCGGTCGCCTTCCCGCCGGGCTTCGGTCAGGTAGTCGACGTGCCCTGCATGCAGGATGTCAAAACAGCCGTTGGTGAATACAACGCGCTCACCCCGCGCGCGGGCTTCCTCGATCGCGATGACCATCTGCTCTTCGGTCATGACACCCCGGTCGAACCCCATTTCCGCCGCGACTTCGAGGCGCAGTTCCGGTCCGCTGACCGCGGCCGTCCCCGACTGGGCGACGACCATCCCGGCGGCGACGTTCGCGAGGCCAACCGCGTCGAGCAGGGTCTCGCCCGTGGAGAGCGCAGCGGACAACACGGCAATCACCGTATCCCCCGCGCCGGTAACGTCGTAGACGTCTCGCGTCCGTGCCGGGAAGTGTGTCTCGCTCTGATTCGGCTGCACGAGGGTCATACCAGCGCTGCCCCGCGTAACGAGCACAAACTTGACGCCAAGATTCCGGATGAGCGCCTGGCACTTCTTCACCATCCCGTCTTCGCTGTGCCACTCGCCCATGGCATGGGCCAGTTCGAATCGATTGGGTTTGATGAGCGTCGCGCCCGCGTATGCGCTGAAGTCTTTGTGTTTCGGGTCAACCGCAACGGGCACTCCGTGTTTCCGGGCAGCCGCAATGAGTCGCTGGGGGTCCGCAAGTACGCCCTTGTCGTAGTCAGACAGCAGCAGCATGTCAGCCCCGTCACCCAGCGCGCGGTCCGTCAGCGCCCCGATCGCATCCTGATCGACCGGCGCGTCGTTCTCGAAGTCCGCCCGCACCAGTTGCTGCTTGCGGCTGACGATCCTCAACTTGGTGATCGTTCGGTAGTCAGCCTGGCGATGCAGTGTGCAGCCAATACCCGCTGACTGCAGTTTTGCCTCGAGCGGCGCAGCGTACTCGTCGTCGCCCACCGCGCCCACGAGCCGCGCACTGGCTCCGAGCGTCGCGATGTTCAGCGCGACGTTGCCGGCGCCTCCCGGACGATCTTCGATGTCCGCGACATGGACCACGGGGATCGGGGCTTCCGCAGACACCCGGGACGTCTCACCGGACCAGTAGCGGTCCAGCATCACGTCTCCGGCCACGAGCACGCGAGCCGCATCGAATCGAGGTAAGCGCATGATTTAACGGCACATTCTGTGACGTCCGTGATCATAACACAGGGCCATCACACCCCCGCGGTGTTACACTCGGGCGAACCCCGTCCCCGTCGCGGCCGTGTCTGACCGACCTCCATCCCTGTCCGCGCCCCGTTATTGGCCTTCGTGGCTGCTGATCGCATTGGCAAGACTCATCGTCAGGTTGCCGTTTTGGCTGCAGATGCGTCTGGGTGCCGGTTTGGGGCGGCTCGCCTACCGCCTGCAGCGGGACCGGCGGGACATCACCAACGTCAACCTCGAACTGTGTTACCCCGACATGGCGGAGCCTGAACGTCGCGCGATGAGCCGCGCGGTGTTTCGGTCCGTCGGCATGGGGCTCATCGAGACCGCCAACGCGTGGCTCGGCAACGTCGACGCGCTTGCCGAGCGCTGCACGATCGAAGGGCTCGATCATCTGCAGGACGCACTCGACGAAGGTCAGGGCGTTCTTCTGCTGGGGATGCATTTCGCAACGCTGGATCTCTGCGGCGCACTCCTCGCGCGGGCTCAGCCGTTTGATGTGATGTACCGGCCGAACAAGAACCCAGTCCTCGAACACATGATGGCCGGTGGACGCGAACGTCATTTCCCCAAGGCAATTCTGCGTGACGATACCCGTGCCGTCGTGCGAAGCCTTCGCGCGGGCCACGCGCTTTGGTACGGCCCCGATCAGGATTACGGACCCGACCACTCCGTCTTTGCCCCGTTCATGGGCCAGAGCGCCGCAAGCATTACCGCGACTGCACGCATCGTTCGTATGACGGGCGCTCGCGTCATCGTCTTTTCCCACTGGCGTGACGAAGCCTCCGGCTCCTACCGCATCAACCTTGCCCCGATGCGGGCGGTGTTCCCCACGGGAGATGACGAGCAGGACGCCGCGCAGGTGAATCGCGAGGTCGAGGAGGCCATCGCCGTCGCGCCCGCGCAGTACTGGTGGATCCATCGGCGCTTCAAGACACGACCACCGGGCAAGCCTCGCCCCTACCTGCCACGCGTCAAGCGAATCAAGGCGCACTATCTGGATCACCTGCAGGCCACCTGCACGCTCCTGCAGGGAACGGCGGAACGCCCGGGCCTCTACCTCAGTCCGGAAGGGGAGATCTACAAAACCTATTACGCGCGTCGACGGCTGTCGCGCTCCGCCTGGCGTATTCCGGCGGTTCGTTTCGCACGCAACGGTCGCGCGCTCCGCCGTCTCGGGATTACCGCGCCGCTCGCCAAGGCCATCTACCGTTATCCGCCGAAGCGGATGCACCTCGTCCTGTACAACCGGCTACCGGGTGGAGACCTGCGCGAAGCGGCGAGCCGGGACGCCGCGCACCTGTCAGCCGCGGGCGCCTTTCTCGCAAGGCTGCACGAGCTCGGCGTCCACTTTCGAGGTATCCATCTCGGGAACGTGATCGTCGCCGAAGACGGATCACTTGGACTGCTCGATATTGCGGATCTCAACATGCGGCGCAGCAGCCTGCTGCCGACCACCCGGGCGCGCAACATCGCCCACATCCTGAACCACCCCGCCGACGCGCAGCCTCTCCTCGAGTACGGGCGCGGCCGGCTGGTCAGTGACTACCTCGGCGCGGCCAACCTGCCCGCCTGGGCGGAGCGCGTGTTCCAGTGGCAGCTTCAGCGGAGTCTCGCGAGCCCGCTCTAGGTGTGATCTGTCAGTAGGTTGTTCATCCGGGCCTCAAG
>PBVL01000043.1 GCA_002728675.1 Gammaproteobacteria bacterium | reverse complement strand
CAGGGCTACCACAACGCTCGACGATTGGTGCTCGATGTTTGACGTTCGATGACTGATACTGTTTGCATATACAGTATTGTTCCGATAAAGCTCTGATATAGCAAAGATTTTTTGGTTCTATCCGCGTACACCCAACACGAATCCATGGTTCGAAGTGTTAAATGCCGCCCGTCCAACAGTGGCATGACCGGGTTCGGATCGATGCCCTGTTTGGATGCGGAGGTCCCGGTGGTATTTTCACTTCCATGACCACAACAACCCAAACCGACCCAACCGGTTTCTTCACGCTCGAACAACGCGCCGGCCGCTGGTGGCTGCTCACCCCACAACGCCAGCCGTTCTTCTCGCTCGGTCTGAACCACATCGACCCCGCCACGATGCGCTATCCCGAGAACATCGAACGCTGGCGGGACCGGTACGGGTCGAGCACGATCCGCTGGATCGAGGAGTACGTCGCGCCGCACCTTCGCCAATGGGGGTTCAATACCGTGGGCTGGGTGCAGGAGGCGACGGTGGGTCAGTGGCAGCACTCACGCTCCTTCACGCCGGATGAGTATCGGGCGCTCGGGATGCCGTACTGTCACCTGCTGCCGTTCACCGAGTCGCATCAGTGGGAGGCGAACGTGCGCCACTACGAGTACGACAGTTCGGAGTGGGAAACCTGGTGTGACCATGTCGCTCGTTCGCAGGTGGTCGATCTGTGTGATGACCCCAATCTGATCGGGTACTTCTACAGCGACTGCCCCACCTGGGTTCACGACGCAAAGCCAAACAAGTGGCGTGGGCCCATCTTCGATCCCGACTTGCTCGCATCCGCGTCCGGACGTAAAGAACTCAGACGCCTTGCCACGCGCTACCACGAGACCACCCACGACGCGGTTCGTCGGTACGACCCGCATCACCTGATTCTGGGGGATCGCTACGAAGCAAACGCGGCGCTTCCGATGGAAGTGATCGACGCCGCACTACCGCTGGTTGACGTGCTGTCCTTCCAGGACTTTGTCGATCCGGTCAGCCATCTGCGGGAGTGGTACGAGAAGACGGAACGGCCCGTGCTCCTCGCTGACGCCGCGCACCTCGAGTGGCATCGCAAGCCCACCTATGCGCGCAACGACGGTCACCGTTATGCGCGCACCCTGGCGGACCTCCGGCAGAATCCAGGCTGCATCGGCTTTCACCTGTGCGGGGCCTTTCAGCGGAATCGCACGCGACGCTGGGGGCTGCTCGACGAGAACGAACAGCCGGACGTCGAGAACGTTGCGGCGATACGGGACGCCAATCGAGAGACACTCGAGTGGGTGACTGGCACCTCACAGCAGGCAGGCACCTGAGGTCTCATCGACGTCTGCGCCCGTCATACCGCCGGCCGAAACGAGGCCCCAAGTACCAGGTCAGGAATCTCGGCTCCGGCTTACCCAACCTGACCAGCGTGCGTGCCAGCGCCAGGTCGTACCATCGTAGGGCCCATAGCTGCGATCCCTCGATAGTTCTGCCTTACTCACCAAAAGCGATGATGGACCCTTCGGAAGGATGTTCGCATTGTTCGGACAGAGATCAGCTCCGACCAGGCACCTGGGTCTGACCCCACCCCTTTCTTCCACCCCTTAGGGGGGCAGGCCAGGCTGGGCGCAGCTTTTGCGACGATCGGACGTCCGTCTGGCGAAATGAAGGCGCGCGGCGGCGACCCGCGCCTTGCCCAGACGCTCGCGCTGTCCGCCGTGGCGAGTCTCGGTGAGCGCGCCATTGAAGCAGCCGTACTCCGCCGCGAGATCGCCGCGATGACCGCCAGGGCGCAGGCGATACCTACCAGCGTCGTGTTGCGCGCAGAAGCAGGTTGTCGCAGGACGTCGTGCAGCTGGTGTTCGAGGCATTGGCCAGCACGATGAGCACGCAGCTCAAGAAAGGTGACCGCATCGCTCTTGTCGGATTTGGCTCGTTTTCTGTCTCAGCGAGGGCGGCCCGGACCGGGCGTAATCCCCAGACCGGCAAGGAGATCAGGATTGCTGCCAAGAACGTCGTGAGGTTCACGGCAGGTGCGGATCTCAGCAAGAAGGTGAACTAGGAGTGTTCCTGGAGCGCAGGCTGATGTTGCACGTCGATGCGCTGACCTGGCGTACCGATGGTGGCTGCCGGAGCACTTGCGTCACGCTGTGCCATCCGGACCTTCGAGCCGCCATTCAGGCGGCCGACAGTGCTGTTCGCTGCATACTGGGGACGCATCCACGACCGCTTACGGCACAACGGTGGTTCCGTAAGCGTGTGAGCTAAGCGGCGGCGTCGGTTGGCGCGCCGAACATCGCAACGCCCAGGGAAGGCGGTTGCTTCAGAAACCAGGGCGATGGGCTCCCGGCAAAATCCGCCATCGGTCGGCCAGATCAAATCCGTCCTGGCACCCGGGTCAGTCCAGTCTGACCCCACCCCTTCAGTCCGCCGGTCGAAACACCGGAATCACGGCGCCATCGGGCAGCGTCTCGAAGTCCACCGTCAAGGCCATCCCAATCCTGACGTCCGCCGGGCTGATGCCGACGAGGTTCGAAGGAATCCGGATCCCTTCGGCAAGGTCGATGTTCGCCAGGATGAGCGGCAGTCGCCCCTCGTGGCGCGGGTGATACACCCGGTGCAGCATGCCGTAGCTGTACAGCGTCCCGGCGCCGCTGGCATCACGCCACTCGATGTTGGTGCCGCCGCAGCGCTGACAGCGGTCTTTCACCGGGAACGTCCAGCTTCCGCAGTCTTCGCAGCATTGCAGCCGCAGGATGCGGTCCCGCGCGCCTTCGAAGAAAGGCGCGTTCGCGGTCGACGGTTCCGGAAGCCATGCGTCACTCATGATGCAGCCTCCGGTGACAGTACGAGCGTCGAGTGATAGTTCAGCATGCCGCCGTTACCGGAACACAGGATCACATCGTTGGTTGCCTGTCGTTCGCCGCCCTGCCCGCGGCCCTGGATGACTGCCTCCGAGACGGGCGTCATGCCCCACATGTAGTAGGACGACAGCTCGCCGCCGCCCGTGTTGGTCGGTAACGAGCCACCCGGGGCAAGCTTCCCGTCTTCGACAAACGCACCGCCTTCGCCCTTCTCGCAGAATCCATAGTCTTCGAGCGTGTCGAGTACCGTATAGGTGTAACAGTCATAGAGCTGGCATTGGGTGACGTCATCAAGCGTGACGTCCGCCATGGACATGGCCGCTTTGGAGACCCGTTCGCCCGGTCCGCAAATGGCGTAGTCTTTGTCGGCCCGCCCCGTGTCGTGCTGATGGCCCTGGGCAAACCCGCGCAGATAGACGGGCGGTTGCTGCCCGTCCCGTGCCCGCTCGGCGCTCGTCACGATGACGCAGACGCCCCCGTTCGAAACAAGGCAGCAGTCGAGCACGTGGAACGGCTCGAACACCCACGGAGACGCGTGGTAGTCGTCGATCGTCATTGGCTCGCGTTTGGTTGCGCGCTGGTTCATGCCCGCCCACTGGCGCTGCCCGACCGCGATCTGGCCAAGCTGATCGTTGGTGGTGCCGTAGAGGCCCATGTGCCGCTGCGCCGCCATGGCAAACATCGCGTTGGCGCCGACGAATCCATAGAGGCCGTGCAACGCGCCCATGGCATCGCCGCCTCCACGCCTGCCCGCGTACGAGGCGCCCGTCCGCTGACCTTCACGCAGGGGTGAGTCGGCAAAGACGCATGCGACGTTGTTGGCGAGCCCGTTCGCGACCGCCATCGCGGCGTATTGGATCATCTGTCCGGCGCTCGACCCGTAACCCTGCATGAACGTCAGCAGGTTGAGGTCAGTCAGCCCCAGCGAGATGTGCAGCTGCAGGCCCAGTTCCTGGGTGATGCCTGCGTTGACGAGCAGTCCGTCGAGCTCTGATTTCTCGAGGCCCGCATCGTCGAGCGCAAGTCCCACGGCCTCCGCCGCAAGATCCGGCGCGGAACGGTACACCCGCCCCATCTCGGTGATGCCGAGGCCCGATACAGCCGCGGCGCTGTTCATTGGATGTGTCATCGTGTCGCATCCCACGGAGAGAGCGCGCAGCTTAGCGGAAGTGACACGCGGCCGCGCGCGGCGACACCCGATGCAACCAGCCGCATAGTGTGCAAAGGACACAGAGGAAGCACTCCGGGATGAGATGCTGGTTGGGATTGATGCAGGCTTTGGTCAGCCAGGCGGCGCTGGCAACCGCAGCGACCGTTCTCTTCGACCATCGCATGGTTGGCGTCGCGGTGACGCTGCCGGACGCGACCGACCTCTGGGTCCGGCCAAAGGAGCTGCCACGGGTCAACGGTTTCGAACTGAAGCCCGAGGGTGCCTGCCTCGATGAGATCTGCGTGCCGGTCCGTCAGGACGTGGACAGCGACATCTTCGTGCGCCGCGGCGGTGCAGCCTGGTTCAACGTCAGCGCGCTCGCGCGCCGTCTCGAGCAACTCATCGCCGCGGACTACGACCACAACGTCTTCAGCCTCGGGGCGTTGCCGGTTGTTCGCTCCGCGTTTCACCGCGATGCTGTCGCGCCGGACTTCAGCCTCCCCGATCTCGACGGTAACGCCGTCAGACTGTCGGACTGTCGGATTTCAAAGGCAAGAAGATCATGCTGCTCACCTGGGCGTCCTGGTGAGGATGCCGCTTTGACCTGTCAGGTTGGCAGGCAGTGCACGAGCAGATCGGAGACGACAACTTCGTCATCATCGCCGCGGCCTAGGATACCGGTGGCGCGGCGATCGCAGGCCCCTGGTACGAGCGGGCGGGCGCAACATACGACACGCTGGTTGACGAAACCCATGAACTGAGCGCGAAGTACGCCCTCGTCAATGTACCGTCCGCGGTCTGGATCGACGAGGCGGGTAAGGTGCGCCGGATCGACGAAGGGACCTACGCGACGACGCACAAGATGGGCGATTTCGAGTTTGGCCGTGACGACTACGCGCCGATGGTCGTCGACTGGGTCAAACGGGGCGAGCAGAGCGCCCATCTCGAAGATGTCCGCGACGTTGCCAAACGCATTGCCGAACCCGGTGATGATGCCTCCCTGGCCGAGCCGACATTCAGGCTCGGCGTGTACTTCCACACGCAGGGGGACGATACCCGCGCGAACCGGTACTGGCAGGCTGCCCAGCGCCTGAATCCGGATAACTGGAACTACTACCGTCAGGACTGGTCGTTCACGCCAGACGAAGCGGGCGCAAACTGGTCGCGCAAGTTCCAGGAACTGGAGGGCAAGCCCTACTACAAGCCGATCACGGGGTTGGACGGGGCTGATTGAGCGACCCCGTCCGCCGCATCCCGGACCCAACGCGGACTGCCTCTGACGCGGATGCGCGCGATCGGTTGTTCAGGCGGGCGCCGGCGCGGCGCGCGTGCCATGTAGCCCCATTCCCCGCCCGTTTGTTATCGTGCAACGCATGCCAACACTGACCAGCGATCAACTGCGTTCCTGGGATCGCGACGGGTTTCTGGTGCTCCGCTCCGTCTTCTCCCGGAGCGAGGTCGACAGCTACCTGGCGGAGGTCGATCAACTCGTTCAGAACCGCGCGCACGAGGCCGGGGAGACCACGGTCGACGTCCTTTTGCAGCCGGACAACAGTCAGCGCATGTTGCTGTGCGACGCGACCGAAGCGGATCTTGCCTATCCCTACAAGGTGAACGACCTCTTCATCTCGTTCGCCCCGTGTCGCCGGCTCGCCCTGGACCCGCGACTGCGCGGGACGTTGGACACCCTTATCAGCGGCTCCGCCGTCATCATCAATTCACTCAGCTTGCGGATGGGCAGCCAGCAGGCGATGCACTGCGACACGTTCTACATGCCACCGCCAGCGACCGACAAAATGGTCGTTGCGAGCATCTGCCTCGAGGACCAGGTGCCCCAGGCAGGTCCGCTCGTCTATTACGCGGGCAGCCACCGGATTCCGCCCTACCGGTTTTCTCACGGAGAGATCCACGCAGTACCCGAGGAGATGCCGCAGGCCCTGGGTTACGTGCATTCGTCGCTGGATGCGGCCGGTCTCGAGCCTGCATCGTTCGTCGGGAACGCCGGCGACGTGTTCATCTGGCACAGCCAGCTCTTCCACGGCGGTATGCCGATCGAAGATCCGGATCGGACCCGCAAGACTCTGGTCGTTCACTATTGGCGCCGGGAAGACATGCAGCCGGACCAGGTTCTGGAGGACCCCGAAACCGGCGGATTCATCATGAACAGGGGTCACCCTCCCGTCTGAGCGCCCCAAACACGGCCATACGGCATTCGTACGGCCCAGCCGGAAATGCTGCTCGCTCGTCGACTGAACCACTACAAGTCACGGTGCTTCTGCTTTAATCATGGGACGCAGGCAGCTGGATTGCCCATGAAGAGGCCATCCGAACAGAGACAAAAGGGATTTACGCTCATTGAGCTCATGATCGTCGTGGCGATCATCGGCATCCTTGCCGCCGTTGCGTTGCCGGCCTACAACGACTACATCGCGACCGCCAACATGGGCAAGGTCGAAGCCCACTTCGAAGAGGCCAAACGGTTGACGTCAACCACGTACGTCAAAGGTTTCATGCAACAGACGTTGCAGCAGCCCCTCACCGGCCCGGCAACAACCGCAGCGTGGATCGCCATCTACAATCGTAACGGCGTTCTCGCACCCGGCGGCGGCAACGCGTTTACCTCCGGCAGCGGCAACTCTGACACGGGTGCAATCGGCGTCACCGCGGCACGTTCCCCAACTCCGCACAGGTCATCATCGAACGTCCCGCCTACGAAGACCTGACCCTGAGCGCGCACACCATCATCGCCGCCAGCACGATCGAATAGCCCGGTCCGGCGCCAGTTCAGTCAACGCCCAACGCCCTTCACGGCGTTGGGCATGCCGCCGTCACGCTGCGCTGATCCCGTATTCGAGGCGCTCGACTTCTGGCGTGTTCCGCATCCCTGAAGAATCCGGGAAAGACCCGGGCTATGTTCACCTGAAGGACGAAACACAAATGAACGCCACCCTGCCACCCTGAACGGCACCGTACCGATCCCAGAGCCGGCGCATCGCCAAGGTCGTCGACGTCAACCCCCGCTGCCGGGCGCGACCGACTGCGATCAGGCCGCGAACGGATCCCGCATGACGATCGTTTCGTCACGATCCGGACCCGTCGACACGATGTCGATGGGCACCCCACACGCCTGACCAATGTGCTCGAGGTAGGCCCGGGCGTTGGCCGGCAGATCGTCAAACGACTTCGCGCCGACCGTGGACTCCGACCAACCAGGCAGCGTCTCGTACACGGGTTTTGGTTCTCGCGACGCGGGATCTTCGTAGTCGACACAGACCGACACGGTCTCGAAACCGTCCAGCACGTCGAGCTTCGTGATGCAGAGCCCGGAGATGCTGTTGATGGTGACGACACGTTTCAGCGCGTGCGCATCGAACCAGCCGCACCGGCGCGGGCGCCCGGTTGTCGCCCCGAACTCGTCCCCGCGTTCGGCGAGCTTGCTGCCTATATGATCGAACAGCTCGGTGGGAAACGGGCCTGAACCGACTCGCGTCGTGTAGGCCTTGGTGATACCGAGGATGTAGTCCAGATCACGCGGGCCAACGCCGCACCCGCTGCCGATCGCGCCGGCCGTCGTGTTGGACGAAGTCACGTAGGGATAAGTGCCCTGATCGATGTCGAGCAGCGTGCCCTGAGCACCCTCGAACAGGATGTTCTGGCCTGCTTCACGGAGCGCCGACAGTCGCAGCACAACGTCGTCGACCATAGGGCGCAGCTCGTCCGCGTACGCAAGCGACTCGTCCAGCGTCTGCGAGAGAGACACAGCGTCCGTGTGGAAATAGTTCCTGAGCACGAAGTTGTGGTATTCGAGCACCTCTGCCAACTGCTCGCGAAAGCGGTCGGCATCGAACAGATCGCCGACTCGCAACCCCCTGCGGGCAACCTTGTCTTCATACGCGGGACCAATGCCCCGGCCCGTCGTGCCGATCTTCCGATTGCCGCGCAGGTTCTCGCGCATCAGATCGAGCGCAACGTGATGCGGCAGGATCAGCGGGCAGCCGCTGCTGATCCTGAGGCGCGAGCGGACTTCCACGCCGGACGCCTCGAGCTCACCGACCTCCTTCATCAGCGCGGGGACGGACAGCACGACGCCGTTGCCGATCAGACACTCGACGTGCGAGCGCAGAATGCCGGACGGGATGAGATGCAGAACGGTCTTTTCACCTCCGACGACTAGGGTGTGGCCCGCGTTGTGACCACCCTGAAAACGCGCGACCGCGCCGACGTTCTCCGTCAGAAGATCAACTACCTTGCCTTTGCCTTCGTCACCCCAGTGGGTGCCGATGACCACAACATTCCGACCCATAAGTCACCTCGCGGTTCGTACCGCTTTCATCGCCGCACATGACACCGGCGTGCGCCGAACACGCACCGCCTTGCCTGTCACAGGCGCAACATTCCCATGCCGACCTTCGCATCCGAAGGCCCGCGTTGGCTGTTCTACAGCCCTGCCTGATTGTCTTCTTCAGTTGATGAGGTACAGCAGCCCTGTACCCACCACCATGCTCATGAACCCCGCGATTCGCATGTCGCGATCGCTGACATCTGCCAGCCTCATCACCATCTGGCGCCAGCGCCGGGGGTACAGGAAGGGAATAATGCCCTCAATGACGAGGACCAGGCAAAGTGCCACCCCCAATTCTTGCCACACAGTAACCTCCCCCGCCGGGCGACAACTGACGCCGGCGCGCGTGCGGGGTTCAGGCCCCGATGTGTTCATTCGCGACGCCAGCGCCCTGAACAGAATGCGCAGACTGGCAGACGGGCGCACCCAGGTCCCTGGCCGAATATTGCCCGACGGGCCTCCCGGGCGGCTAGTTTTCGATCTTGCTCATGTAGTTGAAGAAGTCACTGTCAGGTTGTACCAGCAGGACATCACCCTTGGACGCGAACGTTTCGCGATATGCGGCCATCGACCGATAGAAGCGATAGAACTCGGGATCCCGATTGTAGGCGGCCGCGTAGATTCCGGCTGCTTCGGCATCACCCGAACCACGAATGCGCTCCGCATCCCGGTAAGCCTCCGCGAGGATGACCACTTCCTGCCGGTCTGCGTCTGCACGGATGCCCACCGCAAGTTCCTTACCCTTCGCGCGATGTTCGGCTGCTTCGATCTCACGCTCCGTGTTCATCCGGTTGTAGACGGACTCGCTCACTTCATCGGGCAGATCGATCCGTTTCACGCGCACGTCCACCACCTCGACGCCAAGCTCAGTCTTCGCGACGAAGTCGAGATTCTTGGTGAGAATCGTCATGAGCTGATCCCGTTCACCCGATACAACCTCGTGCAGGCTCCGTTTTGAGATCTCGTTACGCAGACCGGTGTTGACGCGCTGCTTGAGCAGGTCCTTCGCCCGATTCTCGTCACCCGAGGTCGAGGTGTAGTACTTCTCGACGTCAGTCACCCGGAACTTGGCAAACGAATCAACCATCACCGCTTTCTTCTCGAGCGTAAGGAAACGTTCCGCTGGCGCATCAAGCGTCAGCACGCGCGCATCGAAGCGGCGGACCTCTTCCACGAACGGTAGTTTGATGTGCATACCCGGCGGGACGTCCGCCCGTGCCACGGCCCCGAATTTGAGCAACACGGCACGCTCGAATTCCGAAACGAAGAACAAGGAGTTCGCGCCGAGCAAGAGGATGAGCGCGCCGGCAATGACTGCAACAATTGTTTTGACTGACATGTCTGATTCTCCCTGCCAGGCGCCTAGCGGCGACTCCGGCTCTGGCCGCCGACGTTCCGGCGATTCAACTCATCGATGATTCCCTGGCGAATGCGGTCGTCCACGTTGACTCCGCGCCCGGTTGTGGTCGCGGGCGACTGCTGCACGAGTTTGTCGAGGGGCAGATACAGCAGGTTGTTGCCTCCATCGACGTCAACCATCACCTTGGTCGAGTTCTTCATGACCGATTCGAGGCTGTCGAGGTACAGGCGCTGACGAGTCACCTCCGGCGCGAGTTCGTACTCGGCGTACAGCTTGTTGAAGCGCTCTGCCTCACCGTTGGCCTGGGCGATCACCTGCTCTCGGTAACCGTTCGCCTCCTCGATCTGCCTGGCCGCCTCACCGCGGGCTTCCGGAACGATCTTGTTGGCATAGGCGTCCGCTTCGTTTCTGAATCGCTGCTCGTCCTCGCGTGCCTTGATCACGTCATCGAATGCTTCCTTCACCGCTTCAGGCGGCTGCGTGTCTTCGATGATGACCTGCTCGATCTGGAGCCCCGTGCCGTACGTGTCGATGTAGCCCTGCAGTCGCTGCTCCACGTCGATCGCAAGCTCGGCACGTCCCTCTGTCAGAACGCCGTGCATCTCGGAGGAACCAACGACATGGCGCAATGCTGATTCCATCGCCTGGCGCAACGAGTTCTCCGGGTTGTTCACGAGCAGCACATAGTCCTGGATGTTGCCGATCTTGTACTGGACCTTCATGTTGACCCGGACGATGTTCTCGTCCTCTGTCAGCATCTCGGCGTCGTGCGCAATCGACCGGACCTGCTCGACGTTCACGATGAATCGTTCGTCGATCAGCGGCGGGTTCCAACGCAGGCCCGGCATGACGACCTCATCGAGTTTCTTGCCGAGTCGCAGCACCACGCCACGTTCCGCCTGATCGACGGTGTACACGCCCAACAGACCCCAGGCGATCAGCACGATGGCCACCGCCACGGCGAGTAAGCCGCGATTGAGACCCGAGCCACCGCCCGATCCCGGCCGCTGGCGCCCGCCGCCGAACAACGACGTCACGTTGTTCTTCAGGTTCTTGAATGCCTCATCGAGATCAGGCGGCCCCTGGTCGTTGTTTCCCCAGGGGTCCTTGTCTTTGTTTCCGCCAGGCTCATTCCAGGCCATGCTGTTTCGCTCCTTCCGGATCATGCCGCGTCGCGCGGCCGAACCCTATTTTCCCACTAAACGAGCAGCGGCGTCATCGCCGCTCGCCGCAGCCAACACCTCGTGACGCCGTTTCGCGTCAACCGGTCCCACACTTCGTTCTTCTGTCTCGCGGATTCAGGCGCTGTAGCGAGACAGCACGTGTTCCAAGCGCGCAGCATCGCACCGCAAATGTGCCTCCGACCCACCGTTCTCGGCAAACCGTTCGTCAGTCACCGCGCCCATCTCATAGAGTGCCGCCCGCAGCCGGCCCTCGTGCGGTCCGAGATTCAGGACCCGTTCGACCATGCTGCCGGACAGGCGTTCCGCAATCGCCTCCCTGAGCAGATCGAACCCTTCGCCCGTGACCGCCGACACCCAGACCCGATCAGGCAACCCGTGCGCGTCCCGCGCGATCCTCGGCGCTTCGTCCAGCAGATCGATCTTGTTGTAGACGGTGAGGCAGGGCACCTTCGCCGCCCCGATCTCGCGCAATACCTCGAACACGTCGAGCATCTGCTCGGCACGATCGGCGCTCGCGGCGTCGACCACGTGCACCAGTAAGTCCGCTTCACACACCTCTTCGAGCGTCGCCCGAAAGGCGTCGATGAGCGTATGCGGCAGTTTGCGGATGAAACCCACCGTGTCCGATACAACCACCTCTCCCATTCCCGCCAGTTCGAGTCGCCTGAGCGTCGGGTCGAGCGTCGCGAACAGCTGATCCTGTGCGTATACGTCCGCGCCGCAAAGTCGGTTGAACGCCGTCGACTTGCCCGCGTTCGTGTAACCCACGAGCGATACGGCCGGGACGCCCGCCTTGGACCGGCCCCGCCGGTTCAGTTCGCGCCCCTTGCGAACTTTCTCGAGGCGACGACTGACCTGCTTGATCTGCTGTCCCAGGATCCGCTGGTCCGCTTCGAGCTGTGTCTCACCCGCGCCACCCAGCCCGGCGGTAGCACCGCCGCCGCCGCGACCTCCGCCAGCACCCGCGCCACTTCCGCCTCGTTGCCGGTCGAGGTGTGTCCAGCCCCGGACCAGCCGCGCTGATTCGTGTTGAAGCTGCGCGAGTTCGACCTGCAGCTTGCCTTCATGGGTCCTCGCCCGCTGGGCGAAGATGTCCAGAATGAGTCCTGTACGACCGCGCACCGCGATGCCCACGGTCGATTCGATGTTGCGTTCCTGCGCGGGCGACAAATCCTGATCCACGAGCACGATCTGACACTCCGCCTCGTCCACCAGGTATTTCACGTCCTCGAGTTTGCCGCTGCCGATGAAGGTGCGGGGGTCCGGCGTGCGTCGGCGCGCCACAGCCTCGACCACGGGCAGGAGCCCGGCAGTCTGGCTGAGTTCGGTAAATTCGCTCCGCGTCGACAGCGGCGTCTCACCAGTCTCGACGTGGAGGATCAGCGCGCGGCTACCTGCCGCTGGTCGTTCGAATAGCAAATAATGCTCCTTACAGAGCCGGGTCAACGCCCAGGACGATTGTAGCCCTCCGCTCCGCAGACGGCTAAGGGTCTGAGGGGTTGATGCGGCGGAGGATGCATTGCTTGCTTACTTCGATCAGGCGAAGTCGCAGCGTCCCCGGGCGTTCGCGCCGGCTGACCTTTTGGCCTGCACGCTGCTTGCCAGCGGCCTTCCAGCGTTTGGGGGGCAGACCTTCGCCCTTCGGGCTTAGGCTGCTATGACTCTTCCCGGTCTTCCTGGGTCGGCATACGCACGTTGCGGGCGGGGACCACCGTCGAGATGGCCGACTTGTAGATCATCTGGCTCACGCTGTTCCGCAACAGAATCACGAACTGATCGAACGACTCAATCTGGCCCTGGAGCTTGATACCGCTCACCAGATAGATCGACACAGGGACCCGATCCTTCCTCAACGCGTTGAGGAAAGGGTCTTGTAACGACTGCCCTTTTGACATTGTTCTCTCCCTGATTCCATCCGGTCGCGGACCGACCTGTTTGCCACCCCGCACCAAAGACCAACACGGAGACCGACCAACCGGCTCAGCCGACCCAAACACCCCCGACGTCGCCGGGGTACATCCGACGGAACGGGTTGAGTTGTTGGGAGTGGCCTGTCCGGAAGGCGTGGGGCAGCACCAGAGATGCCGCCGCGTCAACGTAATATGCGGTGTGACCGCAGAATTTTCAAGCACTCGGCGGGGTCTGCCCCAACGCGCCGCAGGCCTTTCCAGCTCCGCATCCACGTCAATTGGCGTTTGGCGAGCTGGCGGGTTGCAGCGCAGCCTCGCCGGACCATTTCGGCCGCGTCATAGTCACCGTCGAGGTGTTCCCAGATCTGCCGGTAGCCGACGGCGCGGATCGCCGGGAGCGCGGCGTTCAGGTCCCCGCGCGCCCGCAATTGCTTCACTTCATCGACGAATCCTACCGCGAGCATCGCCTCGAAGCGTCGCTCGATGCGGGCATGCAGCACCGCCCTGTCGGGGGTGTCGATCCCGAGCTCCAGCAGTTTCCAGGGGCACGGGGCACTCCCGGCACCCCGGTGCACTTCACTCATCGGGCGTCCCGTCAGCTCGAACACCTCCAGAGCGCGCTGGACCCGCTGCGGATCGTTGGGGTGCAGTCGGGCCGCCGTTTCGGGGTCGACCTCCTTCAGCCTCGCGTGAACAGCGGGCCAGCCTTCCTGCGCAGCCATGGTCTCGATGCGCGCGCGCACGACCGGATCCCGGTCCGGCATGTNGGCGATTCCGTCCCGCAAGACACGAAAATACAGCATCGTGCCGCCGACAAGCAGCGGAATCCTGCGCCTGGCGCGAATCNGCCCGATCAATTCGAGTGCGTCCTCGCGAAACTCGGCCGCCGAGTAGGGTTCGGCAGGATCACGGATATCGATGAGATGATGCGGCACCCGCCGCAGCGTTGCCCGATCGGGTTTCGCCGAACCCACATCCAGCCCGCGATAGACCTGAGCAGAATCGACGCTGATGATCTCGACCGGCAGCTCCTCCGCGAGCGCCAGCGCGAGATCCGTCTTGCCGCTNGCGGTTGGGCCCAGCAGGCAGACGGCATCCACCATGGTCGCCCCTTTCTCGACAAAGGTCTTGTTCAACGTCTCGTCAGGCGTGCCGATCGGACCGCTCAGCGCCCGCGCAGGAAGAGCGCGTCGAGTTCGGCGAGACTCAGTTCGGTCCATGTGGGCCGGCCGTGATTGCACTGCCCGGACCGCTCAGTCTCCTCCATGTCCCGCAGCAGCTGGTTCATCTCCGCAATNGTCAACTGACGATTCGCGCGAACCGAGCCGTGACAGGCCATCGTTCCAAGCAACTCGTCGCGCGCACGCGAGAGGCGCTCGGTCGTGCCGTGTTCAAGCAGATCCGACAGCACATCACGCGTCAGTTGCTCCGCNTTCGCCCGCCCGAGCAAGGCGGGGATTCCGCGTACGACGATCGATTCCTCACCCAGCACCTCGAGCGCAAGGCCCATCCCGGCGAGTTCATCCCCGCAGTCTTCCACCAGCGCACTCTCACGCGCGCTCACGGCCAGGTTCAGGGGCACGAGCAACGGTTGCCTGCGCAGTCCTTCCCCGTCCATGGCGAGTTTCATCCGCTCGTATGTAATTCGCTCGTGGGCGGCGTGCATGTCCACGACGATCAGACCCCGCGCGTTCTGCGCGAGTATGTACACGCCGTGCAGTTGGGCAATCGCATAGCCGAGCGGCGGAATCTCCGGGTCATCCTGCGCCGGCAAGGACGGCCTTTCTCCTTCCCCGCCATAGAGCACACCCAGGAGCGGAGTTTGCTCGCGGACGCCGCCGCGCAGACCGTGTGCATTGCCAAAACCGAACCCACTCTGACGCGGCGCAGGGCCGGGGGACAGGCCANCCNCCGCATGACCCCCGGAGATCAGCGCGGGCTCGTGCAACACCTCGGCAGGTCGATCATCCGCCAGCACCCGATGCAGCGCCCGCTGGATGAAGTTGTGGACGCGCCTCGAATCGCGGAAACGCACCTCGTGCTTGGTGGGATGAACGTTGACGTCGACAAACTCCGGCGGCAGTGTGAGGAAGAGCACNTAGGCCGGATGCCGNCCGTGATACAGCANGTCCGCGTACGCCTGGCGAATCGCGTGGCTCACCACTTTGTCCCGCACGATCCTGTTGTTGACGAAGAAATACTGGCTGTCGGCCTGGCTCCGGGAGTACGTGGCGCGGGCCGCCCAGCCGGTGACTGCGAGCACATCGTCCGCCTCGTTGATCTCGATGGCAGCTTCCATGAACGCTTTACCCAGCACTTCGGCCGCACGCGACCCGTCGGCGTCGTTCAGGGACGCATACCTGCGCACACTGCGACCGTTGTGACTCAGGCGGAATTCAATGTGGGGGCAGGCGAGGGCAAGTTTGCGGAGGACGTCCTCGATACGTCCGAACTCGGTTCGCTCGGTCTTCAGGAACTTCCGCCGGGCCGGCGTGTTGAAGAAGAGGTCGCGTACCTCGACTGTCGTCCCTCGCGGGTGCGGCGCAGGGGCGGTGTCGGCCACCATTTCGGCCCCCGAGGCCGATACCCGCCAGCCGTCACGCGGATTGTCGGAGGCGTTACTCGTCAGACTGAGCTGTGCAACCGACGCGACGCTTGCAAGGGCCTCACCCCGGAAACCGAGTGACGCGACCCTGTGCAGATCCGCCTCGACGCCAATCTTGCTCGTGGCATGGCGCGCCAAGGCCAGCGGAAGGTCCGCCTGCGCGATCCCGACGCCGTCGTCCCGGACGCGCACCAGCCGCGCGCCGCCTGCTTCGATCTCCACTTCGATCAGGCTCGCGCCGGCATCGATGCTGTTCTCAACCAGTTCCTTGACGATCGACGCCGGACGTTCGACAACCTCGCCAGCCGCAATCTGGTTCGCGAGCCTGGGCGAGAGCTTCTGTATCCGGTTGTTCACGCTTTGACCTCACGACGCTTCACGACGTAGGAATCCTGAGCACCTGACCAATTCGTATCCTATCGCTCTTGAGTCCGTTGAGTTCGCGAATTGCCTTGGTCGACACCCGATGCCGTGACGCGATCCCGGACAGCGTGTCACCGCGCTCGATGCGGTAAGTGACCTGACGCCCCGCCTCCGGGCGGGTCTGCTCCGTCCGCCGCCATGCCAGATACGACCCTTCCGGGGGATTCGACCGCATGTACCGGGCGATGCCCTGAAAAATCGCGTCCGCCAGCTTCTTCTGGTGGTCGGACCTCGCCAGTTTGCGCGCTTCACCCGGGTTCGAGATGAAGCCCGTTTCAACCAATATCGAAGGGATATCAGGCGATTTGAGCACGGCGAACGCGGCCTGCTCGACGCGCTTCTTGTGCAGTTTCGTGACCTTGCCAAGTGACTGGACCACTTCCTTGCCAACTTCGAGGCTCATCGCCAGGCTGGCGGTCATGGAGAGATCCAACAGAACACCTGCCAGCATATCGTCGCGACCGTCCAAAGACACGCCACCAGCACCGCCAATCAGATCAGAGCGATTCTCGCTTTGGGCCAGCCAGCGC
The DNA here is from genome assembly GCA_002728675.1 of Gammaproteobacteria bacterium. Taxonomy (GTDB): domain Bacteria; phylum Pseudomonadota; class Gammaproteobacteria; order Pseudomonadales; family Azotimanducaceae. The sequence continues at coordinate 8 of PBVL01000043.1, read as the reverse complement.
GCGGTTTC